>JANOCH010000369.1:0-8450 GCA_031412015.1 Chitinophagaceae bacterium | reverse complement strand
CAACGGCATCCTGATCGTTACAATTGGGCCAGTGCCGGTGGTATGATGATGGGCGGATGGATCATTGCGCAAATGATCCTGATCCATACGATCCATTGGCTCCATATTGTTTATTTAGGTATTGGATTGCTTGTCATACTTATCGCATACCAGTTGAAAGGAAAGTGGGCGGTATGAGCAGCCATACAGTTTAATGAACATAATAATTAACGAATGGATTCACTGCTCTTACCAACTCTTGTTATATAAATTTTATGAAACTTAATAAAGAATGGCATCTGCAACACCCTATGCCAACCAATGCAACGCTGGATCAACGGATCGCCTGGCATTTGGAGCATAAAAAAAATTGTGAATGCCGCGATATCCCGGAAAAATTAAAAAAGGAAATTACGAAAAGAAAAAAAGCTATTTAAACCGCGATGCGCAAAACTCCGGCGGCAAAAATTACAACGAACACGAATGATAAAATAATACGAGGTTTTCAACGATAATTTTATGAAAGGTTTGAACAATGAAGTATATATTATGCTGCTGCTGATCTCAAATGCAGTGGCGATTCTTCAATTAATAGCAGCGCTAAAATGGCCGCGAATAGCAAAGGTTTCTTTTTTTCTTTTGTTTGCCTGGGCGAGCTGGACGAATTGGAAGACCTCGCAACAAACACCCCAATATTATTTAGAATATGGCGACCTGGCATGGATCGGCTGGTACAGAACTTTCATTAATGGTTGGTTCGCCGAACATACAAAGCTCGCCGTTGGCTTGGTCGCTACCGGCCAGGCATTGATCGCTATATCCATGTTGCTGAAAGACTGGATTTTTAAAACAGGTTGTATGGGGGGAATTTTGTTTTTGGTTGCTATTCTTCCTTTGGGCGTTGGCGCAGGCTTTCCCTGCACAGCGATCATGGCGATCGCCATGTTCATCCTTATGAGAAAACACAGTCATTACTATTTTTGGCAACCTGTCAAACCCGCTACCGCATGAAATGGATAAAAAGAACAGGCCGTTTCATGAAGTGGGCATTCCTGGTGCTTGTAATCAGTTATATCTTTTTCCTGAGAGGCTTTTTGATGCATTGGGGTTCCAATCATAAAGAGATCAGTCGATATTATGTGGGTGATTCTATCCTGTTGCAGCCGGATTACGAAAATGTATTGGCCGTTACTATTAATAAACCTCCATCAGCCATCTGGCCCTGGATAGCACAAATGGGATTGAACAAAGGGGGGTTTTACAGTATTACCAGGCTCGAAAATATTTTTGGTTGTAAACTGCACAATGCCGACCGCCTTCACCCGGAATGGCAAAACCCACGACCTGGAGACCACGAACCCGTTTGCGCCAGCGCCGAAAAAAGCAATATGAGCGGGTGGACGATCATGGAAGTTGTTCCAAATAAAGCATTGGTATATAAAAGTAGCCTGGATTCCAGTTGGATGATGGGCTTTTATATTGATTCTGTCAGTGAAAAAAGTTCAAGACTAATCACCCGTATGAGGTACATTACGCCGAAACAGTTCTGGCAATACATTACTGACAAAGTGTGGATGGAATGGGCTCATTGTGTTATGCAAAGGGGTTCCATTATGGGGATCAAAAAAAGAGCTGAAAAAAATTAAGCAGGTATGACAAAGCTTACTGCTATCAAGGTCTTACACACGATGATCTGGGTATTTTATAATCTTGTACTCTTTTATTTATTGTACGCTGTCCTTGCAAATAAAATAAATATGTGGGTATGGATAAGCATCAGCCTGGTAGTACTGGAAGGAATCATTTTGCTGGTATTTAAAATGAAATGCCCGCTTACCGTTGTGGCCCGGAAATATTCTGATTCAACTGACGATAATTTTGATATCTATTTGCCCAATTGGCTGGCGAAGTACAACAAGTTAATTTATACCAGTATTTTCATTATCGCGATAGTAGTACTCGTTTTTCAACTTGCATGTAACAGGTAAAATGGAAATAACGAATAACCCTGGCACCTAAATAACTAAAGTATTCATCATGCTTAAATATGTTTTTGCTTTTATTCTACTCGTCCATGGACTTATTCACTTCATGGGTTTTGCAAAAGCCATCAGTTATGGTAATTTCACTCAGCTTACTAAGGATATTTCGAAACCTGCAGGTTTAATTTGGTTTACTACAGCCATCCTGTTTATTACAGCAGCCATTTTGTTTTTACTCAAAAAGGATAGCTGGTCTTTGATCGCCATCGTTGCGGCGCTCCTTTCACAGGTATTGATCGTCACTGTCTGGAAAGACGCCAAGGTTGGCACATTGGCCAATCTTATTGTCTTATTGGTAGCTATTCCCGCTTATGCCGACCATCATTTCAACCGGATGATAAAAAAAGAAGTGGCTGATCTATTGAGTCGACCCGCCATTACCCACACGATCGTTACAAACGCAATGACCGGCAGTTTACCTCCCATTGTACAGAAATGGTTAACGAATTCCGGAATTATTGGTAAGGATAAAATCCAATTTGTTCGTTTAAAACAAAAAGGCGAGTTGAGAACAAAGCCCGGTGGTAAATGGTTGCCGTTTACCGCCACCCAATATTTCACCGCGGATGTGCCTCAATTCATCTGGCAGACAAAAATGAAAATGATGCCAATGATAGACGTGACAGGCCGTGATAAATTTGTGAACGGGAAAGGCGAAATGACGATCAAATTGTTATCCCTGGTGAACCTCGCCAAAGCCAGTGATGATGAGAAACTAAATTCCGCCACTATGATACGTTACCTGGCAGAAATGACCTGGTTTCCTTCCGCCGCATTAAATGATTATATAAGATGGGAAGCCCTAAGTGCTACTTCGGCCAAAGCGATCATGACTTATAAAGGCATTACCGTATCAGGCATAATGAAATTCGCTGAAAATGGTGATTTCCTCAGTTTTGAAGCTGACAGGTACAAGGATACCGGTAAAATTGCATCCCTGGAAAAATGGCTGGTGGAAACAATCGACTAAAGGGATTTCAATGGTATTCGAATACCACACAAAAGCAAGGTAACCTGGAAATTAAAGGAAGGTGATTTTAACTGGGCTACTATGGAATTGACTGACCTTGAGTATAACAAACCACAGTTATATTGACCATTCAAACAAAGCTTACAACAACGGCTCAACAATCAGCAACCCGGCTGATATAAATCATTCTCCTGCCATCTTATTCCCAATAGCTTTATAAAGCAAAAATTGGCAGCATGACTGGTAAAACTGATAAGCAATTTTTTTTCGAGGTGCAATTAAATTGGCTTGCCGATACAAGAGGAATTCTTTCAGCGAAAGACGCCAATGGTACTGTTCATATAGCTACTCCTCCTGAATTTGGCGGAGAAGGAAAACCCTGGACTCCGGAGCATCTTTTTCTGAGCTCCATCAGCGGTTGCTTTATGACCACTTACCTGGTATTTGCAAAAAAATTGGGCTTTACTATTTCCCATTTTGAATGCCTTGCTATTAGTCAAATCGGGATCGTCAATAGAAAGTACAAGTTTACCGATATCAACCTCTATCCCAAAGTGTATATAGCTAGTGAAATGCTAAGGGAAAAAGCCAATCTTGCGATGATAAAAACACAAAAAAACAATCTTGTTGCCAGTTCCGTCAATGCAACCATATATTATCACAGTGAAATATTGACAGAAGCCAATCCAACAGCCGTACCCGCAGACATCGGGAAACAATTACAAAACACTTAAAAAATGTTTTATGATAACTGCAGAAAAAACTCAATCACGGATATTGACATACTGGCTTGCCGTACTGTTCGTTTTTGTTTTATTGGGCGGTTACGGCCAGGAGGCGATCGAATGGTTATTGATGAAATTGTATGAATTTTTTGTTCAGCGAACCCCGGTTCAGATATGATGCTGGTGCATTGTTTATTTGCGACTCAGTAATAAGTTAACCGGCCTCCATCCTTCTATATTGTCGCTGATAATTTTAAGAATAGCCACGAAAGGAATAAAGAGTACCATTCCCGCAACACCCCAAATAATGCCTCCCGCGATAATGGCAACCAGCATCGCTAAAGTGCTTACATGTAATTGGGTGCCTACCACTGTTGGAAAAATTACATTGGCTTCCAGGTATTGAACAAACCCAAATACAGCCACTACTCCCAGCGGGTACCAGATATTGCCGGTTTCCAGCCAGACAACGGAAATAGGTAATAAAGCACTGATGAATATCCCGACATAAGGAATGATGGTCATAATAGCACAGATCATCCCAAAGAGAATGGCGTGATCCACTCCCAGTGCAAAAAGACCGATACTGTTGAGGATGCCAACGATAAGATATACCAGGACCATTCCTTTAATGTAGTTAAAATAGGTATGAATGGTTTGTTGTAAGATAATATCAAGCTGCTGCTGGTAGCTAACAGGAGTTACCAGTTTCAGATACTGAACAAGTATCTTCCGGTGATACATGAACAATGCGGTAAATACAGGCGTAAGAAAAAGTATGAATAAAGTATTCACGGTAGTTTGAACAGTGGACGTCAGAATACTGCCTAAAGCTCCCGTAAATTTCTCGTTCCAGGTATTTTGTGTGTCACTTGTTGCTCCCATATTTTCAGTCATCCATGCCTGAAATTGTCCAAGCAACCCCTCCAGTTTCTCCAATATAGCCGGCGCATCCTTACTGAATATCCGAAGTTGCCATACCAGCAAAGCAACCAATGCGGCAATGAGGATAGTTACAATCAGCAGGCAGGCAGTAATGGCCATGGTCTTGCTCCAGCCATGCCTTTCAAACCACTTGCAGACAGGATACATGACTATAGCGATCAGCAACCCGAAAAATAACGGAATAAATAGCGTCTTCCCAAAATACAGGATGACTGCTGTAAAAAAAATCGCCTGCACGTATTTCAAAGCAGGCGTTATCGGGCTTGTAGTAGGCTGCATAAGTATTAACTGCGTAAATTGACAAAAGAAAAATGAGCCGGATCATGACCGGTGTAAGCAGGCTGGCTGACGATAGTCAGCTTTTTAAAAATAATAACCCCTAATCTTTAGCAGCATTATGTCTTCTTCCTTTGACGCTTGGAAAATGCTGGCCGGAATTGCCTTCTTTTTACTGGCCATGAACTTTATGGAAACGACTTTGCGTCTTTTGGCAGGCCGGCGTTTCAAACTTTTTTTAAAAAAGGAAACAACCAGCAAAGTAAAAGCAATTGGAGGCGGCGCCATAGTAACAGCATTGCTGCAGAGTAGCTCCATTGTAAACCTGCTGGTGCTGAGCATGGTTGGCGCCGGGGTGGTGAAAATGCAAAATGCTTTAGCGTTGATGCTTGGCTCCAACCTTGGCACAACGCTCAACAGTTGGATAGTCGCTACATTAGGTTTTAATTATAATATAGAAAGTATTGTATTACCAGTGGCAGGTATTTCGGGGATCTTTATGGCCTTCATTAACAATGAAAGCAAATGGTTTTTATGGCTGCGATTTTTATTCAGCCTTGCATTTCTTTTTGTGGCCCTTGGTTTTATAAAAAGTGGAATGGAAGAATTGGTAAAGGAAACGGATCTGTCTTTTTTCAATCAATATCCGCTAATTGTATTTCCGTTGCTGGGTATTTTATTAACTACGGTCGTTCAATCCAGCTCGGCTACCGTTGCACTCACCTTAAGCGCTTTACATTCGAACGCAATTACCTTACAGGTGGCCACTGCAATCGTCCTGGGTTCGGAAATCGGGACCACATTCAAGCTGTTTTTAGCTTCGGCCGGCGGACTGGCCAGTAAGAAAAGAGTGGCCCTGGGTAATTTTCTTTTTAATACCATTACGGCCGTTATTCTATTTTTCCTGTTGCGACCGGTAAATTACTTTATAACGGAAGGATTGCAAATAAAGGACAACCTTATTGCGCTGGTGTTCTTTCAAAGTTTGGTGAACCTGGGTTGTATTTTATTGTTTTTTCCTATCCTGAATCCCTTCGGTAAATTTCTAATGTCCCGGTTTTCCGATCAGGAAGATGAAAGTTTTTATATCAGCAAAGTATCGGTTCATGATGCCTCTCTTGCACTGGAGGCACTGGAAAACGAAACGAAGCATTTTATCAGCCATGTGATCGATTACAGCCTCGAATCATTTAATTTGAAAGAAAGTATAAAGTCAGACCGCACGGAACTTAAAAGATTTCACAGCAAAACGGTTACGGAAAAATATGATTACATCAAACAATTACACGGGGAAATGCATGGCTTTTATCTAAGGTTGCAAAATACAAGCCTGGCGAAAGATGAAACTGAAAGGCTGAACCAATTGATCTCTGCCATCCGGAACGGTATGTATGCCGCAAAAAATATAAGGGATGCCCAGCATGATATACAGCAGATGAGCAATTCATCAAACGAGATCAAATACAGCTTTTACACCCTGTCGCGGGAAAAGCTGTTGAATTTCTATCAGGGGATTCAATTATTACTCGATAAACAAAAAGGCACCAAACATTTTGAGGAGCTGAGCGCTGTTTATCAATCAATAACCAAAGGATATTCAGAAGGCTTACAGTCGCTTTACAAGGAAAGCCTGGCCCGGCATGTGAGCGAACAGGAAATTTCAACCTTAATAAACTTTAACAGGGAGCTGTATACTTCCTTTAAATCTATCCTGTGTGGGTTGAAGGATTACCTGCTTACGTCAAAGGAAGCGGATTACTTTGATGCATTACCGGGGTTTATCAGGTAGGTCATTTTCCTCCTCTTAAGAATAGTTCCAGGTAGCTCTATATGCACCCAATAAAAAATGCAAAACTCCTAAAGTCTTCGACTTACAGAATTTTGCACTGTTGTTTTTTAGGATTTGCGGTGAGGGCGGGATTCGAACCCTCTAATTATTTTATCAATAACTTATTGATAGTTAACTATTTGCAAGATATAAAAAACTGCTTACCCTTCTCTGGTCTCCGAAAATATCATCATACTTCTATTAGATATGAAATTACAAATTCTTATTGAACACAAAAAACTTTACTGCAATTATTAATGCCGCCAATGTGCTAATTGATTCTCTTTATTTTTGATGGCTGTTTGTCTTTTCCTGTAATTCATTTTTCTCTTTTATCATCCGTCCATATTACTCATTTTCTTAATTACAATGTTTTCCCGTCAATATACTCAATTGATTTATCCTATTTATATTACAATTACTAAGTATTAAATTCGCTTCGAGGCAAAATTTTCTGTAGGACTTACTTATTATGTCTTCTGTCATTCAGGAATATAGCCGGGAACTCTATCAGCGAGCAGATAACCGCAGAGATCGCTAAATTCCTTTCCCGACGGTGAGGAAAGATTAACCAGGTGAAGAAGAGTATCTCCATAAACCAGATAGATGCCATGCCCAGCAAATCCAGTCAGTTGGACTTTGACATCCCCGCAACTAAAATTACAGGTCGTTCCAATTGGGAGTTTGTAGGCCTCGTAGCCTCCGAGCCTTTGGAAACGATAATACAAAATTTTTTCATTGTGATATACTGAACGACCCTGATGATGTAAAAGTGATACGGCCAGCTAATAGCAAACCAGCCAATCTTAATAAAGTAAGCCATCAATGATTAATCATAGTTATATGCAGATTAGAAAAAAGGTGGCTGAATTATAAAAACGGAGATTGACGGATATTACAATTAACCACACCGGGGATGTAGGGCTTTTCGAAAAATAGCCATTTGAATTATCTAATTAGACTGATAAGCACATTATTCTTTCCCAAGACTGGTATTACAACTCTTTTACCACAATCAACTGTCTCCCTAGATACCATTCATATTTAAAAAATTAATAAGTGAAGCACTATTCTTAATGTGTAGCTTCCTGAGAATATTGTATCGATGCACTTCCACCGTTTTTGTACCAATGTCTAATAGCAAGGCAATTTCTCTAGACGAAAACCCCAGTTTTAACTGTTGAACTATCTCAATCTCCCTTTTGGATAATTGTTTTACCAGGAAAATAGGATCGCCATTTTCCAATTCTTGATGAGCAAGAAGATTTTTTATATCATCACAAATGTATTTGCTACCTTTCTTTACTTCTACAATGGCTCTAATCATTTCTTCTTTTGAGGAATTTTTTGTGAGGTAACCCATGGCTCCCATTGCCATGAGCCTTTTTACTGAATTGATATTGCTATACATACTTAAGCCAATCACACTGGAACGGGGTACTTCCTGGCGTACTTGCCTTGTTATTTCAAACCCATCCAAGGGTGTCATATTAATATCCATCAGCACAATATCAGGCTTCAATGTCCTAACCATCTCAATGGCTACTATACCATCGCCAGTATCACCTATTACGCTGAAACGACCATCACTATTTAGCATGCCCCGCCAGGATTCTCTTAACAACCTGTGATCATCTACAATAAGAATGGTAATTTTTTCCATGAGCTAATTTAGTAGCCTTAAT
>JANOCH010000368.1:0-6442 GCA_031412015.1 Chitinophagaceae bacterium | reverse complement strand
CAGCCTGCATGAAGAAAGTTAAGCCATTTGGCTTTTGTTTTGGGATACATACTTACTACCGCGGGATTAATAACTGCTTCTACCGTTCCGTTACCCAAAGCCATAATAAATGTAGCGATATAAAGCATGGTATATCCATCTGCAAAATAGGTTAAAACCGCAGAGGAAATATGACAAATAAACGCAAAGATCATTGAATTTTTATAGCCAACCTTGTCAACGATAAGACTAAATAAAACAATACTGATTGCAAATGGCCAGAGGCCAACACCGGCAATTTCGCCTACTTGTGTTTTGGTAAGATTGAACTCGACCTCCCATTGCGGCAAGGTAAGTGCACGCAAAATAAATCCAAAAGAAGTTGTAACAAGTGCCATGAAACAAGCAAAGAATAATTGCCTGTTCGGCGCGGGGGTCAAACTCATAATAAATTAATTATTGAGATCCGTTTTATAAACTTAGTGCTTTGAACTTCCGGGTTAAATCCGTTAATGATTGTTCAACACCCATTCGTTCAAGAGAAGATGCACCTACAAAACCATGCACTTTGGTCTTATCCAGTATTATACGCACATCTTCAGGAGTATTGATCGGTCCTCCATGCGCAAGAAAGAATATATCGGGGTTGACTTCCTTCCCTGCCTGCATAATTTCCCTGGTCAGTTGAATTGCATTGTCCATCGTAACGGTAGCGTCAATTACTCCCACGGATCCGCCTACGGTTGTACCAACATGAGAAATAATCGCATCAGCCCCCGCTTCAGCCATTTGTTTGGCCTCTTCAGATTTAGCCACATAAACGATAGAAAACAGATCCATTTTTGTGGCCAGTCGAACCATTTCCACTTCCTTTTGAAAACCCATACCTGTTTCTTCAAGGACCTGCCTGAAATGTCCGTCAATTATACAATGCGTCGGAAAATTGTTTACACCAGAGAAGCCCATTTCCTTCACCTTCAGTAAATGATGCCACATTCGCCGGCGCGGATCGGATCCATGAACGCCACAAATCACGGGTATTTCCTCAACCACCGGTAATACTTCGAACTCACCGATATCCATCGCTTCAGCATTTGCGTCCCCATAAGCCAGTAAGCCAGCAGTAGATCCATGTCCCGCCATCCGGAAGCGACCCGAATTGTAAATGATTATTAAATCGGCGCCGCCCTTCTCAATGAATTTGGCGCTGATTCCTGTTCCAGCCCCCGCAGCAATGATTGCCTTGTTTTGACTCAGGGTGTTCCTCAACCTATCCCTGACTTCCTGCTTGGTATACGGATTCCCTTTTCCTGTCCATTTGTTTGGCATAAAATTTAGATGTATGTTTTTATTTAGCTTTTGTTTCCTGCATCTGCTGTTTTACGGTTTACCAAAATATTCAGCAGCTCATTTACTATTAAAGCCGAAAAATTTTCGTCATTGATATGTGCGTCTACTTCTGCCACTTTTATTGATTTGATTGTATGCTGCTTTATAGAATCAAATAAGGCCCTATCAACTTCCGGAAGGTAAAATATACCATCTTTCGCATCAACCTGTGAAATTCCTTTGACCGGTATCAACACAACCACAGGGGCAGTTGACTGATTGATTTTACCTGCAAAACGCTCACCTAAAATCATGTTCTCCTCTTTATTTGTTCTCAATAAGGTTACATCCGGAGCCCAATTATAAAGAAGCCGGTCCCTGTATTTTTCAGGCAAAGTATCTGGCTGGGCAAAATTTACCATGTCGAGACAACCTGGCACTACTACCTGTGGAATCCCCATAGCTGCAGCTGCTGTTAGCCGGTCTGGCCCGGCGCTACAAATACCACCGCATAAATCATCAGCCAGTTCAGTAGTGGTGATATCCAATACTGCATCAAAACAACCTTCCCTAATCAAAGCCTCCATCGTTCTGCCCCCGACCCCGTTGGCATGGAAGGTGAAAACTTCATACCCCTCATCCCGTAATAACCGGGTGCAGTTATTAACACAAACCGTCGTATTACCAAACATACTTACAGCTACGCTTCCTGCAAACTTTTTCACTTTGTCATGATCCACATTTGCCATCGCAGCTATCGCAGCCGCTGCCTGTTTTATTAATACCCTGCTTATACTGTTTAATCCAGCCACATCAACAATAGAAGGCATCATCGTAATATCCTTGCTCCCGATTTGCCTGGCTACATCTTTGCCTGCCAACGTTGATAAACAAAACTTCGGAATACCTAATGGTATTGATTGCATTGCTGTAAGCGCAATAAAAGTTCCTGCTCCCCCGCCCATTCCAATCGCGCCCTTGACTATGCCATCAGAAACTCGTTTGGCCACTAACCTCGCTGCCCCCTTCCCCATAATATCAACAGCTTTACCCCGGTCTCTATTTCTTCTCAAATCGTCAATTAATTCTCCGCCCTGTGATGCGATTTCACCGGAGTCAAAATCTACCGGGAAAGCAGGGGAGGTGCTCATAACGCCCGTATTAATACAGATCACATTCTCACCAAGGGCAACAAGGCACTCGTACAGAAAAGCGAAGTCTTCCCCTTTTGTATCAAAACATCCTACCATTAAAATGACCTTATTGTCTTGCTTCATTTCTATATTTATTTAGCTACTCTACTTCCCTCAAACATTTAGCCGGCGACAAAATCAAAAACCATCACCTGCTCAAGCTTTGGAACTACATAGTCTTTTACTTCCACGTGAATAGGATGAGGCAAATACAAATCTCTTGCTGCAGCTGACATAAAAGTCATAATAAAGCCATGGGTGAAACCCTGGTTCAATCCTTCTTCACTTTGATAGGAACCATACTCCATATCCATCAAACCTTCAATTCGGCCCACCATACTTTTCATCAGTCGGAAACACTCGGCGATCTCGTCAGCCTGAATGTTTTCCTTAAACTTAAAAACACCAAAATGTCTGACCATTGTTTTTTATTTATTTGTATAAAAGGAAGATTAGTTAATATAAAATAATTAAACCCATGCTTACTTTAATGTCCTGATATAAGTGAACAAATCCGCCACCTGGTCATCGGTGTATAGCTCCAATAATCCTTTTGGCATAAACGAACGGCCCGGAATAAAACCGTCCTCCTTAATACTGCCGCTTTCAATAAATATCTTGTTGCCTCCCATGAATGCCAGCGTAATACCACGATCATCCTTATTATACAAATAACCTTCGGCAATGCTGTTGTCTTTTTTAACAACTCTGTACACCCCGTATCACTTTCAAAGGCTGCATCCGGATTCAGGATCGCGGTAACAAGGGCGTCATTTGACCTCGACGAAGAGCCATCCAATGCAGGGGCGATATCATGTCCTTTTTGTCCAACCTTATGGCAACTCAGACAGGTCCCTTCAAAAATAATTTTACCTTTCTGAGAATTTCCGTCTTGCTTTTCCAGGATAGTAAGGTATTTCTCCTTTTTATTATTGAATGTTCTTCTGTCCTTGTCCGCTCTTTCTCTTGCTTGTGTAACAAGCGATTTTGCATCCCCGTCATTAAGATGGGTATTATATATTCTCTCTGCAGTGCCGTGGCTGATTTCATCCAATTTTATTACCCCTTTTGTAAATAGCTTTAGTATGACAGCCGCGCCCTGGTTACTATTAGATAAACTATTTACCAGGCTTTTTTTCCGTTCGCTATTCAATTGAGGAATCCAATTTTCCAGCTTGCTTAATCCAGCCTTTTGATCGGTTTTTAGAATACTATTTAAAGCAGAGGACCGTATATCAAAATCAAATTTTTCGTTTTGAAATACCCGGACAAATTCCTGTTGGTAGAGTTTCGAATTATTTTCCAGTACAGCCAATACCAGCTTCAATAATCCTGAAGGCGTTTCATCATTGATCAAAGACAAAATATCGTTAACGGGTGCATTCATCTTCAACCGTCCAATTGCATCCAACGCCATTTTCTTTTCTTCAATTATATTACTTTTTAACAAGGAACTTACCGGTTCCTCCAGCAAAGACGACAACCTGACCGACTGAACTTGTTGCTGATTTTTCAAAGCAAAATCAATATTTTTGACAGTTTGGGCCGGGTTTTGAAAAATCTCCTTTACCGACAAATAGATGTTTTCATTATCCAGCATTTTACAGATCTGTATAAAGGTTGATTCATCCAACTCCTTTATCCCGGCAGATCGCCAAAAACTGAGAAAATATTTTTCTCCCAGTTCCTTCGGAAGAGCCTGGACCGCCCACATGTAATTAGTTGGGGGTATACCTGAAAGGACCCGGCTATCGATAAATTTTATCAGTTGTTCAGGATACTGTTCCAATGCTTTTAAAGCCAGGTAACGTTCAAACTTGCGCTCATATAGGCCGCCCATTTCATTGCCCGGAAGTTCTGGCTTACAGGCATACACCAGCGTGCGTATAGTGGACGTGTCTGCCAACCCAACTTCCGAAATGGTCCGTAAAACCTGCGATCTTATCATTGGATTTGGATGATCGATAAGCTTATTAAATGCAGAGGCCATTTTTGATTGTTCGACAGAAAATGAAGCCAATGAACGTATCGCTTCACGACAAAGGTTATCTTCTTTACTTTCAAGAAGGGTGGACATAAGCGACGAGTCAAAATGTTTGATTCCTTCCAGGGACCAGAGTGCATGTATCCGGGTATCCTCATCCTGCATTTTATCCCCCGCCAATGCTACAAGCTGTGTTGCCATTTGCCGGGTTTCATTCAATGGCCTATCCGTTATCTGGTGCCAGGCCGAACGTTTCATCCAGAGGGAAGGGGACTTGAGGTAGTCAACCAACGCTTCCGTCTTAACGTTATTAAAATCGGGAATTGTTTTATGCTTTTGATTGGTTTGCCGGATCCGCCAGATTCGCCCATGTGATTTATCTCGCTCCGGGTCATCTCTCGAAATCTCATTATGAGAAATAATTTTATTATACCAGTCAGCTACATATAAGCATCCATCCGGGCCAAATTCCATATTAACCGGGCGAAAATGTTTATCCTTTGAAGTTAGCAAATCGGTAAGATGTGTTGCGCTAACTGAACCGTCAGCATTCCTCTCGATCTTAACTGCATTGATTGTACTTGTAATCGGGTTCGCAAGAAAAGCAACGTTTTTCCATTCGTCAGAAAAAGAGCCTTCCTTATCATCGGCAAATGCCAGCCCCGAGATCCCCGTGCCGCCCACCCGGAACTTGTGCAATTCAGGCATCCAGGGTTGATAATCGCGAATCCGTTCATTGCCGATACCCCGTAGAGCCGTACCAGGTTCCATTGGAAGCACAGAAAATCCAAGATCATTGGCTTCAGTCGCATACCATTGACCATTATTTCTCAGTTGAAATCCCCAGATATTATTCAACCCGGCGGTCACCAACTCCAGTTTCTTTGCGTCCAACGAAAAACGGGCGATCTTGCTGTAATTGATACGCTGTTTTGCATCGCTGTGAAGTGACCTTACTTCTCCCTTATTTAAAGCGCCATGACTAAAATATATCCAATCGCCGGGCCCTCTTACAAGTGCATGAGCCAATGTATGTGTATCGACGAAGCCAAAACCGGTAAACATAGGGATTCGTTCATCGGCCTTACCGTCGCGGTTTGAATCACGCAAGAAAAACATCTCAGAACCCTGGGCAATATAAGCACCATCCTTGTATGGTAAAATACTCATGGGAATAGCCAGGCTGTCGGCCCAGACGTTTACGGCTACCGGATTGTCGTCATAAAGCCCCGAGATAATAAGGACCTTATCTGTACCTTTCGTTTTTCCCTGGTATAAATCAAGTATCCGTTTGAAACTGGGGTATTTTTTCTGTGCTTCAACATCATCCATCAGGCGTAACAAATCATTCCATTGTGCATCTGCAACCGGATCCAGAGGATACATCATCGCCGTTTGTGTCCAAAGTCTACCGGCATCATCAAATGTCAGATCTATAGGTTTGATAATACCATCCCTTTCACTGGCTACCAGTTCGATGGTAAAGCCTTCTTTAATCGTAAATCCAGCCAATTCTTCTTCAGGTGTTCCAAGCTGATCAGAATATTGATATTCCTGCTTCTCCTCCTTTTTTGATACACAATTCCCCAGGATAAGCAAGCCGGCAAATACAATCATTATAGATACGATGGACTTCATAACATTTACATTTACACATTAACTATTTAAACGCTTTTAAACCGCCTATACCCGATAGCATTAATAAACCGTAATCTCTATTTTTTTAAACTCAACCTTCGCAATTCCACCGCTATGAATCTGGAGTGCAATAAATCCTTTGGATGGAATTGACGGATCTTTTTCAACATAGTCAGCGGTCTTTATCCCATTGATATATAATTCATGATGTTTTCCTCTTACACGGATGATATAACTGTTCCAGCCATCTTCAAAAAGCAAGTGTTGCAAAATAGCCGTATCGCCCTTGAGCAGAGTTCCCCTCCGGTGCTCATCATAC
>JANOCH010000367.1:0-8899 GCA_031412015.1 Chitinophagaceae bacterium | reverse complement strand
AATTTTTTCCATTGCCATGATGCCCGTGGCCATGAATGATCCCAGCGGACCTGTAGCGGTTTGGGGAAGTATCATCCCTTTCAGCTCTCCTATTATTATGATGGCAAGGATTCCTTTTGGTGTGCCGGGAACCGTGCCCTGGTGGCAACTGGGTTTGTCAATGGTTCTACTTATCGGCGGGTTCCTTTTTTCTGTGTGGCTTAGTGGGAAGATCTACCGCACTGGCATATTAATGTATGGGAAAAAACCAAGCTGGAAAGAAATGCTGAAATGGGCTTTTAAGAAAAATTAACTTCAGGCCGGTAAGAAAAACACTTACCGCTCTCCGTCTTACAGGCTAATTTACTTTTTTTAGGAAGTTTCCTTAAGTTTTAGTCGAAGGCGGCCACAAGAAAAGATAATTTAAAATCAATACTTACCGGCTTCCCGCCTTCCCGGCTATTTTTCTTTCTATTTTTTCGGCAACCGTTTTTTGTTAAAAATTTGTTTAGTTGATAAAAGGTATAGTGTAATACGAAATCAGTCGTATATTTGATACGAAGCTTTTCGTGTAAATTTAAAAAACTAAAACCTCAAGTATGAAACCCGGATCAATCAATACAGGAAGAACGCTATTGGCAATATTCATGGTAGCCACCACAGCCTTTATACTTATTTCATGGGGCCACCGGCAGCAGCCTGATCAATTGAAAGAAGACCAATATTACAAAGACACTGTCCCGCCCAAAAAGAACAAAAAGGTCCGTGACCTGGATGAAGCTATTGCCGAGCTGGACAATATTGACCTGAAAATGCATATGGATAAAGCCATGCAGGAAGTAGCCGAAGCCATGAAGCAAATTGATGTAGAAAAAATGCGTCTTGACATTGAAAAATCGATGAAGGATATAGAATTTGATAAGATCAAAATGGAAATAGATAAAGCGATGAAGGAAGTTGATTTTGCCAGGATCGAAAAGGAATTAAAAGAATCGATGGCAAAGATAGACTGGGATAAAATGAAAGCAGAGCTCGATGAAGTGAAGAAAATTAATTTTAAAGATGTGGAAGAAGAGATGGCTAAAGCAAAAAAAGAACTGGAAAAGATAGGACCACAGATTGAAAAAGAAATGCAAAAAGCTAAAGTGGAAATTGAAAATGCAAAAGTAGAAATGAAGGAATACAAATCTTTTGTCGACGGCCTTGCCAACGATGGCCTGATCGACAAGAAAGAGGGTTATTCAATCAAACATAAAGACGGAAAGCTTATGATCAATGATAAGGAAGCTACCGACAAAACCTATCATAAATACCGCAGCTTCCTCGAAAAACATAAAAAATTCAATATTGAAAAAAACAAGGATGATTTCAATATAAACATGGATTAATGCTTACCATACTGTCCATGAAAAGTAGCCCCGGTCTTTATACCGGGGTTATTTTTTACAGTTTCATTATCAGGGAAAGATGCCCCGATATGCATCGGGGCAAGACTGCCCTATAATAGTGTCATAACCGAGATTAGTGAAAAGGAATTGTTGAGAATAGTGTGGGCGCAAAGCAGATAGAACTCTTCGATGTCACCCCGGACTGTCATTGCGACTGCGTCTCTCATTGCGATCAAAGTAAAGCAAGATGAAGCAGGAAGCAAGCACCGGGGCCCCTCTCACAGGATGACTCCTGACTCCGATAAGAAAATAAGGCAGTCATAGTTCTTCACCTGCATTTAATACCACTAACACGTGGCCCTTATTGTCATCAAATAAGAATACGATCCGGCTAAGAAAGACACAAAAAAAGCCGGCTACATTTAAGCGAAGCCGGCTTGTAGATAAATTATTTTGAATTAAAAATCCGCGAAAAGTAACGGTGATGGCACAATGTCAAATTCTTTACTCTCGATCATTTCAATGTTTAACTGGAATGCTTCATCTGTTTTTACCACTACTTTCTCTTTGGTAACTTTTTTATACCCTGTTTTCTCAAAAACGAATTTATAAGTTCCGGGTTTTAATTCTTCAAAACCGTAGTTACCGGTTTCGTCGGTTTGTACGGCTTTTTCCTTTTTAGAAACAAGGTACGCGGTAACAACAACATCTTTCAATGGCTTCTTACTTTCGCTATGTAGAATAATACCCGCCAGGTCATTCTTTTTTCCATTCTCAGAGCAGGAAGGTTCCGGCCCTACTCCGGCTTTTGCTGCTGCAAAGCCTAATAATCCAATCGCCATTAGTAATACCTTACATTTCATTTGTCCTTGTTATTGGTTGAATAAATTGATCGAAAACAATATATTAAAATTACAGTATTCTTATTGGATTTTCCAAGCCGTCCATAAATTCCCGCCACACTATTTTTACGATATCTCCGGCGGGTAAAATATCATCCAATAAAGAACTTACCTGTCCTATTTCCAACTCGCCTTCCTCCAGGCTACCCTCAAACATTCCCTTTTTGGCCCTTCCCCTTCCCAATAATATTTTCAACTCTTCTACAGCGGCGCCATTTCTTTCCGCGGCCTGAACCTGCTCATAGAATTTATTTCGCATCAACCTTACAGGGGTCAGTTGTTTCATCGTCAAAATAGTGTCGCCTTCCTGCGATTCAATCACTGCGCTTTTGAAAGCCGCATGTGAAGAAGCTTCCTGGCTGGCAACAAAACGGCTACCCATTTGCACCGCCTCCGCACCCATTATCATAGCCGCCAGCATCTGTCTGCCGGTAGCTATCCCTCCCGCCGCTATCACCGGTATTTTTACCGCACCCACAACAGCCGGAATCAATACCATAGTTGTCGTTTCTTCCCTTCCATTGTGTCCCCCCGCTTCGAAACCTTCCGCCACTACCGCATCACAACCAGCTTCTTCCGCTTTTCGGGCAAACTTACTGCTGCTGACCACATGTACTACCGTGATACCTTTTTCCTTTAAAACGCCGGTCCATGTTTTAGGATTGCCCGCCGACGTAAACACGATCCTGACACCTTCTTCAATAATGATCTGGATATGCTTTTCAATATCCGGGTACAATAAAGGTACGTTCACAGCAAATGGAAGATTGGTAGCTGTCTTACACTTTTGTATATGTTCTTTTAAGACATCCGGATACATGCTTCCGCTGCCTATGATTCCCAGGCCACCGGCGTTACTTACCGCACTGGCCAATTTCCATCCGCTGGCCCAAATCATTCCGGCCTGGATGATCGGGTAGTCAATTCCAAAAAGCCGGGTAATTCTATTAGAAAAATTGTTCATCAAAAAATAGAGAATGGTGAAATTAAAAATAAGGCCTTTGAAATTATAAAGTAATTCTGCTGGCTAATAAAGTTGAGAAAGAGGCAAATCTGATTGATCAGTAATCAGCCAAAAAAGGAAACAAACGCTATGCAAAATTTTGTCTGATTATAGAATACACAATACCGAAGAAGAAACTCCCATACACCCCTTTAGGGGATGGGGGCTCCCTATCCCAAATCAATATTAGTGTTGTCCCCGATATTCAATCTCCGTGTCTCACCCTTAAGACCGGTATCGCTTCCAATGATAGAAGCTTCTAAAACTATGTCGAAGAGATTGGAAAAAGAACCTATGATCGAATTTCTTATAATAGAATAATTAATCGTCGTATTCTCCCCGATCGTGACATTGGGTCCAATAATGGAATTCTTTATATCACATCCGTCGCCGATACTCACCGGCGGAATGATCACCGTATTTTCAAAATGATATTCGCTTTCCGCTTTACGCGCAAATTTCTTTAATAAGGTCGCATTCGATTCGAGCAATGTTTCCTTGCGACCACAATCGAACCAGCTTTCTACTTTAAAGTGTTTGAACTTTATACCCATCTTCAGCATACAATCCAACGCATCGGTAAGACTGTATTCGCCATGGGTACGCAATCCCTGCTTATAATTTTTTTCCAGGCATTCGAATAACTGCCAGCTTTCCTTGATCTTATAAATACCCACGAGGGCCATATTCGATTTGGGTATTTGCGGCTTCTCCACTACATGATCAATAAAGCCATCTGTATTTATTTCTGCTACTCCAAACTCTCTTGGATCATCTACCTTTTTTACCCCCAGCATGGAACAGGGACTATTGACCACTTCCATTACATCGTATTCGCAAATGGTATCTCCCAATACTACTATCACCTCATCATTATTCACTACTTCCTTAGTGATCTGGATTGCATGTCCAACTCCCTGCCTGTCAACCTGCTGAACATAATAGGCCTGTAGATCGGGGTATTTAGCTCTCACATAATCCCTGATCTTATCGCCAAGATAGCCTACAATAAAAACAAATTCCTGAATTCCGGCTTCCCGCATCTGGTCTATAATAATGCTTAGGACCGTCTTTCCTGCAAGCGGGATAAGAGCCTTTGGTTGCGTATAGCTGTGGGGACGCAACTTAGTGCCTGCGCCTGCTACTGGTATGATTGCCTTCATTAATAATCCAATCCGCCGGAGCGGACTTTAACCTTAAATCGCCGATTCAAGGCTTAATTAAAAATATTATTCAGTAAAACCCTGCTCAGAATTATTACCTGCCCGTCCCTTACCCCTTCAGGTCGTGGGACGAAAGCCAACGAAAATAAGGATTTTTAACACAAACAAAAACTTATCTACAGGTGCGAATTTTCAATCCATCACAGGCCTAATTTTGCAGCCTGAAATGGTGTTACCGTCTAATTGCTACTATTAAGCTTATGTTGCGTCGCACTGTTCAACGACATTAATTCTATTCATCAAAAAATTTCCCCTTTAGGGGACAGGGGTATGCAAAAAGACAAGCAGGTATTCGACCTCATCAACCAGGAACTCTATCGTCAGCGTAACGGTATTGAGCTTATCGCTTCGGAAAACTTTACTTCTCTCCAGATAATGCAGGCCATGGGTACGGTGCCTACCAATAAATATGCAGAAGGTTATCCCGGCAAAAGATATTATGGAGGCTGCGAAATAGTAGATGAAATAGAAACACTGGCTATTGAAAGACTGAAAAAGATTTTCAATGCCAGCTGGGCGAACGTACAACCCCATAGTGGCGCCCAGGCAAATGGCGCTGTTTTTTTGGCAGTAATGAAACCTGGAGAAAAATTCTTAGGTCTTGATCTGAGCATGGGCGGCCATCTCACACACGGCAGCCCGGCCAATTTTAGCGGAAAAACATACGAAGCGCTACATTATGGTGTTACAAAAGATGGAATTGTCGACTATGACCAGTTGGAAGCAAAGGCGCGTAAAGAAAAACCCAAAATGATCATTTGCGGTGCGTCGGCCTATAGCCGCGATTGGGATTATAAACGTATCCGTGCTGTAGCGGATGAAATAGGCGCGGTGGTATTCGCCGACATTGCACACCCTGCCGGATTAATAGCTACCGGTTTATTGAACGACCCCTTTGATCATTGTCATATTGTTAGCTCCACCACGCACAAAACATTGCGTGGTCCAAGAGGTGGTATCATTATGCTCCGCCATGATTTTGAAAACCCCTGGGGAATAAAAGATCCGAAAGGAAATTTAAGAATGATGAGTTCCTTATTGGACCTTGCGGTGTTTCCTGGAACCCAGGGCGGGCCACTGGAACATGTAATTGCCGCCAAAGCAGTTTCTTTTGGTGAAATACTGGATACTTCTTTTAAAGCCTATGGTCAGCAGGTGATCACCAATGCCCAGGCTATGGCGAAAGCTTTTGTATCAAGAGGCTACCAGCTTATCAGCAATGGAACGGATAATCACCTTATGCTCATAGACCTTCGCAATAAGAACCTGACGGGAAAAAAAGCACAGGAAACCCTGGATAAGGCACATATAACACTGAATAAAAATGCAGTACCCTTCGATGACAAGTCCCCTTTTGTAACTTCAGGTATCAGGGTAGGTGTGCCGGCCGTCACGACAAGAGGCATGAAGGAAAATGACATGGAAACAATCGTAGCTATGATCGACAAAGTTTTAATGAATGCGGATGATGAAAAAACGCTCAGGGAGACAAAAGCCGAGGTGAAGAATTTTATGGAACAATTCCCACTGTATCCTGAATTGGGATAATCATATTTTAGCTAAGCAAAGAAAGCCATTCTGCATAGAGTGGTTTTTTTATTCAGGCACGATGCCGGAAAATGCCAAGTTTATGGTATTGACCCTGATCAAACAGTCTCCTATATTTATCATGATCTGTGGAGAAACGAAAAATTGAATGAAATCAATAAAAAAGACCCCCTTAAAAATGCTTTTGGAATCATAAAAAATATGGCCTAGATTCAATCACGATGCCGTTTTAGCTAATACACATTGACGGCGATTTTAATCTGCTCTCTTAAAAAAACTTCCAATTTGATTTTATTTGTCCCTACCTTTTGAATGTACTATTAAGGCAAAACTTTAGTTGTATGCCACTCACATGAACAGGGAAGAATCGGCTGTCACGGTGGAGTTCCATTGCCATATTACTCAACCAGCCTGCATACTCCGGGTCATTGACCGGTTTATTATTAACGAGGACGGAGAAATAACGGAGCAGGAAAATTTCTTTGACCCCCGCGATATTACCAACCCTGGCTGGAGATAATTTTCTATTGAACGATAGGGCAGCGGTACTTCTCCAGTTCAATCTCCTCTTTATGGCTGTACAATCTTAAGCCGGGTAAACCCTGTTATTCATCTTCTTGCCTTATTTTTGACAAAAGATAAGTCATGATCCAACGACAGCAAACACTTTGGTTATTATTGGTCGTAGCTGCTTCCGTTCTGAGTTTTTTGTTTCCTTTTTACAGTGGTAACAAAATCGGAGATAGCAATATTTCCACTTTTGATGAACTAACCGGGGGTAGTAGTTTTTTCTTGCTTGTACTAACAGGGGCTTCCGTGCTGATTTCCGGTATCTCCATTTTTCTTTACAGCGACAGAAAAGCCCAACTAAAGCTCATGGCTGGCGGTATCCTGATTTCCATTATTCTGATAATTTTATATTTTGTCGGGATAAAAAAATTCCAGACTGGTAATTTCGCCCTGACATCTGTTTTTGTATTCTTTATTCTCATAGGTTACGTTATGGCGGCAAGAGGAATATGGAAAGACGAAAAACTTGTGAAAAGTCTCGATAAACTTAGATAACTACAGGACGGTTACAATAATTCAAAAGAGGCTGTCTCCATGTTTATAAAAACAGGGACAGCCTTTATTACATTCTAACATGTCTTTTTAGTTTCAATTATTTGTTGGCAAGGGCATAAAGCAAGAAGGGCCGGCACAACTAAATGGCCAACCCTTTCTCTATCGGTACTCTCAATACCGCTACTGAACAATGAAGCTTTTGCTTATCTTATAATCATTTCCTGCTATGAGTATATTATAGATCCCTTTTTTAATTTGTGATGGTAGTTCAAGCGATTGTGTACTGAAATCTCCATGGGTGATGATACTTTTCGTAAATACTTCCTGGCCCGCTGAATTTATTACCCGGAGCTGATATCTTCCTTCCTTAATGCCTGAAAGACCCAATACAAGCGGACCACTTCGGAGAGGATTCGGATAAAGCGAAAAACTTTGCTGAAGCATGTCGGTCTCCACTCTCATTATCCGGCTAAAAATGATCTTGGTACTTTTTTCAATCGTTTTGATCCGGTAATAATTAGTACCTGGCGCAGGGTTTGGGTCAAAACAAATATAGCTGGCCTTATCGTCCCTGTTGCTTTTAGGTAAATGCTGGCTGATGATGGTGTAGTCTTTTCCGTTTACCGATCTCTCAACAAAATAAGTTGCGATATCTCTTTCTGTCAGATTGCTCCATTCAACATTAACGCCTCCATTTTTTACATAGGCTGTTACGCTATCATACAGGACCGGCAAAGGATCCCTGGATGAGGAAATATTTCCAAGAGCAAAATACCTGTCGGTTGAGTTGATAGATACACCAGTGCTATCAGAAATAACATACCCCGTACCTGACGACATACTACCATCCTCATTTCCGATGTCTATCCATGCGGTCCCATTAGAACGGGCAACGCGAAATGTAAAAAGATCCTGCACCACTGACACGGGGTTACAATTGCTATGCGAGTTACGATACATTGTAACAATAGCTTTCGGACTTCCGGTTGTTGGAAACATTTCCCAGTACTCGCAATAACTAATATGATGCAACGGTGCGTTAATAGTACTGCCTTTATTGGTAGCGGGAGCTCTCTTATATTCCGCCTGTATCGTGGAAGCTTCGCTCAAGGAAGAAATACCTATAGGAATACGACCGCCATCAATACCAGACCACCCGGTAGGAAATGTAAAGGCTGATCTGCCTGTTTTGCGCATAGGGCCAGCAACAAAAGAATTGCCTGAAGCGATCGCACCAGCTCCATCCACAATCGTGATCATATTGGTAGCGCTGGTTTGAAGAAATCCATCTGACAAGACTAGTTCTTTATTAATAGTTGTCGCTCTTGAAAGCGTTACACCTGCTCCAGACTGCACACCTGAAGCATTGTCTATTATTAATCTTCTTACTATTCCGGGTAAACCCAAACCAGTAACCTGGTGAAGAGAACCTGCATAGGCGTAGTCAGCATCGTTGCTATACGTTCTTGTTCCAGTTACCTGGATACTGCCGGTAGAACCGATAGCAGCAATACCTTCGGCATGCCCGGTAATAAGTCGTGCTCCTGCTGCGACGGTAAAGCTTGCGTCTCCATTTAACACTGATTCGCCAAAATCAACTATAGCGTTTTCAAGTATTGAAAATCGTATTTCGCCCTTTGTTGCTGTACCGTTACTCTTTTCTATTACACCACCGGATTTTGAAAAGGATTGCCTGCTGTTGCCTTTAAAATTAATATTGATAATCCCGTTAGCCGCGGATGTTGCATTTGCCCTCAGACTACCACCCGCCATAATAAAATCGCCGGAAAG
>JANOCH010000366.1:0-11666 GCA_031412015.1 Chitinophagaceae bacterium | reverse complement strand
GTTTGATTCCGTTGCCTTCAAAACTGTTGTTAGTAATGGCCTGGTACTGGATAAGAATGGCAACAAAATGAGTAAGCGGTTGGGCAATATGGTCGATCCTTTTATAACTATTGAAAAATTTGGCGCCGATGCTACCCGCTGGTATCTTATCACCAATGCCTCGCCCTGGGATAATTTGAAATTTGATATCGCCGGTATACAGGAAGTACAACGTAAATTCTTTGGTACACTTTATAACACCTATCAATTCTTCGCCCTTTATTCCAATGTGGATGGATTTGCTTTCAAAGAGGAATATATACCGGTAGCGCAAAGACCGGAAATAGACCGATGGATATTATCGAGCCTGAATACCGTGATAAAGAAAGTAAATGAATACATGGATGACTACGAGCCTACCCAGGCCGGTCGTGTCATTGAAGAGTTTGTGGATAGTCATTTAAGCAACTGGTACGTTCGGCTTTGCAGGAGACGATTCTGGAAGGGAGAATACGAGCAGGATAAGATATGTGCCTATCAAACCTTGTATGAATGTTTGGAAACAATTGTTCGCCTGGTAGCGCCCATATCGCCTTTCTTTAGTGATGCGGTTTTTCAAAACCTGAATGCGGTAACTGGCCGTTATGAGGCTGAATCAATTCATCATATTGATTTCCCGGTAGCCAATGAAGCTGTCATTGATCTGTCGCTGGAGGAAAGAATGCAAATGGCGCAGGATGCATCATCCCTGATTTTATCACTCCGCAAAAAAGTAAATATAAAGGTCCGCCAACCGCTTCAAAAGGTAATGATTCCTGCTTTAAGTAATTCCATGAAGGGGCAATTGCAAAAAGTGGAAGACCTGGTTAAGGCGGAGGTCAATGTAAAAGAGATTCAATACATCGATCCGGACAATACCTTTATCAGTAAGAAGATCAAACCCAATTTTGTGGCCCTGGGTAAAAAACTGGGTCCAAAGATGAAAGCGGTATCTGCAGCTCTTGTTCAATTCAAACAGGAGGATATCGCCGCACTTGAAAGAGAGGGACAGTATAATTTGACCATTGACAATGAGCCTATCTTACTGCAGGTTGCTGAAGTTGAGATTACGAGTGAAGACATACCAGGCTGGACAGTAGCCAGTAAAGGGTCATTAACCGTGGCGTTGGATGTAACCATAACGCCGGAATTGGAAGCGGAGGGCAATGCCAGGGAATTTGTGAACCGGATACAGAAGATTCGCAAAGACAGCGGTTTTGAACTTACCGACCGGATAGATGTTATAGTTGCTGCAACAAATGGTATGAAAGATTCTTTGGCACTGTTTAATACCTATATTTGCGCCGAAATTCTGGCCGATAAGCTGGAAATTGTACCAGAAATGCAGGACGGTACGGTAATCGAACTTAACGATGTTTCGCTAAATGTGATTGTTTCAAAAAAAGGCTAATTTTTATGGCTAATAAGAAAAAACCGGCTCCCAAAAAGCCAGCCCCCAAAAAAGCGGCTAAGCCGGCGGCAAAATCTGCTTCTCATAAGGCAGTCAAGCCTGCAGCAAAAAAGCCAGCTCCTAAAAAAGCTGCACCTAAAAAACCCTCAAAACCCGTGGTAGCTAAAAAACCTGTACCCAAGCCAGCTGCAAAGCCGGCCGCGCCTGTTAAGAAACCTGAGCCAGTTAAGCCGGCTCCGAAAGTAGCTATTGTAGCCAAACCGGAACCAAAGCCAGTTGCCGCGGTGGTGGAAGAAGCTCCAAAACCTGTTAAAAAATCAGCTAATGACCCCAGCTCTTTGGTTTCAATCAAACCAGTGGCAAAACCGGTTATCAAGAAAGAACCGCCGAAGGCCGGGAAAATTGTTATCCCAAAAACAACAACAAAAAGCGCAGTAAAATACGAACCCGATTTCACTAAATCAGTTTTAGATACACCTATGTACGAACATAACGGACCCTCGATGAGATACTCTGACGCCGACTTAACCGAATTCAGGGAAATCATTAATAAAAAATTGGATGCTGCAAAGAAAGAGCTGGCTTATTTACAAGGCCTGATCACCCGTCGTGATGAAGGTGGTGATATGGATGAGGCCCGCTATATGACGATGGAAGATGGCAGCGTCAGTATGGAAAGAGAGCAGTTGAGCCAGATGGCAAGCCGACAGATCACTTTTATTGATCACCTCGAAAAGGCGATCATGCGGATAGAAAATAAGACCTATGGCATATGCCGTATTACCGGTAAACTGATAGATAAGGCGCGTCTTCGTGCTGTTCCTCATGCTACCTTGAGTATCGAGGCAAAACAAATGATGAATAAATAAGAACATTTCTGATAATTAAGAATAGGGCCTTCTGCGATTGCGGAAGGCTTTTATTTTATACGATAACCGAATTATTTGATTCGTTATATTCGGGCAGCAAAGAGCAAATGCGACTTGTGCTACGTTTTCACCTGGCATCCGGTAACCAGCAACTGGCAACTATTTTATGACCATACATTTTGAATATGAAAAAGGGCAGGTAATCCAGGCATTGCGTTACCATTTTATCAGCCGTCCCGAGATAAGGATCATGATCATCCTTGTGAACGTGTTTGCCCTGGGATCTCTTATCCTGTATGCCTTGAAAAAGATCACACCGCTAGCCTTTCTCGTCGGATCACTTTTATGGGTTATTTTGATGATCAGTTTCTGGTTTGTCTTGCCGATAATGGTCTATCGAAGGGCGGAAACCTTTCTTCATAAGTTTAGTATGAGTTTTGAACAGGACGGATTTTCATTAAAACATGAAAGAGGTTCCCGCTCCTGGCAATGGGATGCATTGAGTCATTTTATAGAAAGCCCCAATTTTTTTCACCTGTATTTTGACAGTCGTTCTTTTTTCCTGGTACCAAAAAGTGGATTCAGGGACAAAGATGAAGTGTATGTGATGAGACAATTGTTAAAGGAGAAAGCTAAGAAGAAATAGAAAAGGTAAGTGGGAAGAACATAGTTTACCGATTTATAGCTGTTTTTCCATTACATAGTGCTGGATGGTAACTTCAATAAAGGGTTCCCCTTTTACCTTATAACCGACTTTTTCATAAAAGCCCAATGCGTTATTCCTGGCATGCATTCGCACTATCCGGTAACCCCTGTCCCGGGCGATATTTTCCGCAAAATTCATCAGTGCTCGTCCAATGCCTTTACCCTGCAGGTCATTTAATACAGCCATCTGGCGCAAACGGACAATATAAGGCTGTTCTTCAACCAGCATACAACATCCTAAAATACGTTCCTCTTCAAAAGCGGCGATGAGAATATTATCCTTCTCTTTTTCAAGATCGTCTGGCGTGAAGCCGAGACCCAGTGGTTTACGCAGGATGACATCCCGCAGTTTTACCATTTGCTGATATTCCGGACTACCATGATCAATGATTTTAAGCGCCATTTATAAATTTATATGGGTTGAATATTTTCAATTTACAAAGAACTTATAACACAGCCAACGGAACATCTTTATTATTTTAATGAAAATAAAATAAAAAAACCACTCTTATTGTTTTGTTTTCAGTTGCTTAGACGAAAAGCGGAAAAAATTGAGTTTCCGCTGCTGGTTTGGTCAAAAAGTATATTTTTGCACCCAATAACTAAACTACTAAGACATGTCAGACATTGCATCAAGAGTTAAAAAGATCATCGTTGACAAATTAGGTGTTGACGAAGCAGAGGTTACCAACGAAGCTTCCTTCACCAATGATCTGGGTGCCGATTCATTAGACACCGTTGAATTGATTATGGAATTTGAAAAAGAATTCAACATCTCCATTCCGGACGAGCAGGCCGAAACCATTACAACAGTGGGCCAGGCTGTTTCTTACCTGGAAGAGCATGCCAAATAATGCACCTGATGCATTTCATTTCGTTCTTTGTGAACGCATAATGGAAACCCCGCGATAAGACGGGGATAAACGGATCCGCCTTTGAATCCGATATACTGAGCTTGACTAAGTATCGGGATCGAAGGCGGTTTTTATCTGGAATAACGAATATCTGAAACAGACTATATGGATTTAAAAAGGGTAGTTGTTACAGGAATGGGAGCTCTTACCCCGTTGGGAAATTCTATCAATGATTATTGGACAGGATTGGTCAACGGTGTGTCTGGAGCAGATATGATTACCCAGTTTAATGCCAGTAAATTTCGCACCAAATTCGCCTGCGAAGTAAAAAACTTTGATCCAGTCCAATTCCTCGATAGAAAAGAAGCCAGGAAGATCGACCGGTTCACACAACTGGCTTTGGTGGCCAGCGACCAGGCCATGCTCGATGCCGGATTGGATGAGAAGAATATCAACCCTGACCGGGTTGGTGTTGTATTCGGTAGCGGTATTGGCGGATTGATCACTTTCCAGAATGAGGTCACCGAATTCGCAAAAGGAGATGGCACACCCCGCTTCAATCCTTTCTTTATACCCAAAATGATTTTGGACATCGCAGCCGGACAGATCAGTATGCGGCATAACCTTCGTGGTCCCAATTATGCAGTAGTAAGCGCCTGTGCCAGCAGTACCAATGCCATCATTGATGCGACCATGTTATTAAGGCTGGGAAAAGCAGATATAATCGTGGCAGGTGGAAGTGAGGCCGTGATCAGTGAAGCTGGCGTAGGTGGTTTTAACGCCATGAAAGCCATGAGCGAAAGAAATGACGATCCTAAAACGGCCAGCCGTCCTTATGATAAAGACAGGGATGGTTTTGTAATGGGTGAGGCTGCAGGCGTAGTAGTATTAGAGGAGCTGGAACATGCAAAAGCCAGGGGAGCCCGGATCTATTGTGAGGTGATAGGAGGTGGGGCCAGTGCCGATGCACACCATATAACAGCGCCGCACCCCGAAGGATTAGGAGCAAAAAACGTCATGCTGGCGGCCCTGGATGATGCAGGGATGAAACCAGAAGATATTGATTACATCAATACACATGGTACCTCCACTCCATTGGGCGATATCGCCGAGACAAAAGCGATCATGCATGTTTTTGGAGAGCATGCTTACAACTTGAATATCAGTGCAACTAAAAGTATGACCGGACATTGCCTTGGCGCTGCCGGGGTAATTGAAGCAATTGCCTGTATTAAAGCTGTTGTTCACGATATCGTGCCGCCAACCATTAACCACGTTACGGATGATCCCGACCTTGATCCAAGGCTGAATTTCACTTTTAATAAAGCGCAACAACGGACGGTAAACGCCGCATTAAGCAATACTTTTGGCTTTGGCGGTCATAATGCTTGCGTTATTGTAAAAAAATACAAGGGTTAATATCTCAATATTGTTTGCAGAATTATTTTCTTTCCCGGATATCCTTTTTGTTCTGAGGATTTTCCTTTTCTAATTAAAAAAAATCTTCATTTAATCAATACTGGAAGGAAATTTGCTGGGTAAAAGAACTTTGAGTACTAACCCTTATAATCATTTAATTTTTTTTCGTAGATTGAATTCTGTGGATTTTATCACTAACCTTTTTAAAAAGCATTCGGGCTCAACCTTTAAAAAGGAGCTTACCAATATTTTGGGGTTCAGTCCTAAAAATCTATCCCTTTATAAAACAGCTTTGACTCATCGTTCTGTTCGTGAGGGGGCCGATGAGAATAATGAACGCCTTGAATATTTGGGTGATGCTGTGCTTAGCGCCCTGGTGGCGGACTACTTGTTCAAACGTTACCCCTACAAGGAAGAAGGATTTTTAACTGAGATGCGCAGCAAGATGGTGAACCGGCAGCAGTTGAATGAAATAGCAGTACGCATGGGTTTAAAGAAGATCACCCTGTATAATAAGATGGACGGTTCTTTAAAAGTGAGCCAGATATTCGGAAATACATTGGAGGCAATGGTTGGCGCGGTGTATCTTGATCTGGGTTATAAAAAAGCGGCCAAATGGGTACAGGAGTATATCCTTATTCCTCATATGTTCATGGATGACCTTGAAAACCTGGAGATCAATCACAAGAACAAATTATACGGATGGGCCAACAAGAATGGCAAGGTGCTGGAATTCGAAACCATTAATGAGCAGTTGGAAAATGGACGTCGGTTGTTTTCTGTAGCAGCTGTTATCGATGGTAGAAACATCGCCGTAGGAAAAGCCTTCAATAAAAAGGATGCATCACAGATCGCAGCGCAAACAGCTGTTGAAAAACTTGGTATTATTAATGCTGACTCGCAGGTAGAAGAAAACAGCATTGGCAAGATAGCCTGACATTCTCTATTTTCTTTCCTCCAAAGGAGTCCTTACGGACATACACAATTCGATCAAAACACCGTTGGTATGTTTGGGATGTAAAAAGCAAACAAGCTTATTATCAGCCCCGGCTTTTGGTTTTTCATTTAAGAGTACAAAGCCTTCCTTTTTCAGCCGGTCCATTTCAGCTTCGATGTCATCTACTTCAAATGCAATATGATGAATGCCTTCTCCTTTTTTTTCGATAAAACGGGCAATGACTCCATCCGGCTCCGTGCTCTCCAATAGCTCGATCTTTGTTTCGCCGGTCTTCAGAAACGCCGTATTGACGTTTTCACCCTCCACTAATTCTGTTTTGTAGCTTTTGCTATTGAGCAGCTTTTCAAAGAGGGGAACAGATACAGCCAGGCTTTTAACAGCGATCCCGATATGTTCACATTTTTCCATCTGGTATTTAGCGATTTTTAAAGTGAAATGATTGGCTAGTTATTGTTTGTCAATCTAATGAATGTCTGTCCCGGGGTTGGTTTTATCAAGTTTCAGGCATTTGTAAAATTAGCTATTACCGGTAAATTAAGCCTAAGAAATACAACCTTTTGAGCTAATTTAGTGTTTTGATTTACGGGTGGAAAAGCCTGCAAATAAACACGTTGAAAAGGGAGAAATAAATCCCGGCGGAATCGTGAAATATTGAATGAAGCTATGCTGAAATTTCCCATTTACCTGGATCATAATGCTACGACTCACTGCGACTCAAGAGTAGTGGAAGCGATGATGCCCTATTTTACCAGGGCGTTTGGCAATGCGGCCAGCCGCAACCATTCCTTTGGTTGGGAAGCAGAAGCGGCTGTTGACAATGCCCGTGAACAGGTGGCAAGACTAATTGGTGCCGACCCTAAAGAGATCGTGTTTACCTCGGGTGCTACGGAAGCTGATAACCTTGCGTTGAAGGGTGTATTTGAAATGTATGCAGGCAAGGGCAATCACATTATCACCTGCAATATTGAACACAAAGCAGTTTTAGATACCTGCAAGCATATAGAAAAGCAGGGTGGAGAAATAACCTACCTGAAGGTAAAGGAGAATGGTTTGATAGATCTGGCCGAATTAGAAGCTGCTATCAAACCGAATACCATTCTCATTTCAATCATGTATGCCAATAATGAGATAGGTACTATTATGCCGATGGAAGAGATAGCTGCATTGGCTAAGAAAAAGGGTATACTGGTTTTTTCAGACGCGACGCAGGCTGTTGGAAAAATTCCGATCGATATTAATAAAATCGGTATTGATCTTATGGCTTTCACAGCCCACAAAATGTATGGACCCAAAGGTGTAGGCGCATTATATGTTCGTCGAAAAAATCCGAGAGTGAAATTAACGGCGCAGATGGATGGCGGTGGTCATGAAAGAGGAATGAGAAGCGGGACACTTAATGTACCTGGTATCGTAGGATTTGGTAAGGCCTGCGAAATTTGCCGCACGGAAATGGCGGAAGAAGCAGCAAGAGTTGGTAAGCTGCGGGATAAATTACAAACTGAATTGCTAAAGATCGAAGAAGCTCACCTGAATGGTGATAAAGAACATAGGTTACCGCATGTAACCAATATTGCTTTTAAATACGTGGAAGAGGAAGGACTAATGATGGGTCTTAATAAAAACATCGCTTTGTCATCAGGCTCAGCTTGTACTTCTGCATCGCTGGAGCCATCCTATGTATTAAAGGCATTGGGGGTGGCGGATGACCTTGCGCATGGATCGCTTCGATTTGGATTGGGCCGCTGTACCACCCAAGAAGAGATCGATTATACAATAGAACAGGTCACTAATACCGTAAAGAAATTAAGAGAAATGAGCCCTTTATGGGAGATGTATAAACAAGGGATTGATCTAAAGGCTATTGAAAATGCGCATCAATAAAAATCATTAAAAATGAGTACTGTTTCAAATAATACAGATTCCGATAAAATTTCTCCGGTTGGAGCCAGTTTGGGAGACGCCAATGGAATTTACGTAAGTGACAAAGCCAAAGTGAAGATCGCTGAGATATTAGCGGAGAAAGGTGTGAGCAATGGACCTGCTTATTTTTTGCGGGTGAGTGTAGTAGGTGGCGGTTGTTCGGGGCTCAGTTATAAAATGGATTTTGATAATGAACAAAAACCGACCGACCAGGTTTTCGAAAGCAATGGTATTAAAGTTGTGACTGATCTGAAAAGTTTTTTATACCTCGTGAATACGACACTTGACTTTTCGGATGGATTGAACGGTAAAGGATTTTATTTCAGTAATCCCAATGCCAGCCGAACCTGTGGGTGTGGTGAAAGTTTTGCGGTGTAAAAATTAAAAGAAGATAAAAAATTGAAACCTCTCCGGATTATTGGAGAGGTTTTTTATTAACTGCTTAACTCTGTCAATCTTTAATTTTCTTTTTTTTCAGCCGGTGGCGGCACATTCACTTCTTCATCCTTTACGATAGTTGGCGGCGTAAATTTTGTCATCTTAACTTTTGGCTTATTCGTTTTCACTTTTGCCGGAGGAGGAGGAGGGGGTGGTGGGGGAGGAGGAGCAACATTTGCGTCATTACCTTCTACATTGGCCGGAGGTGTAAATTCAACCTTTTCAATAGCCGGGGGCTTTGGTGGAGGCGGAGGCGGAGGAAGCACTTTGTTTTGTGCCTGGGTAACCATGATGATGCAAACCAGGCAAACGGGTAATAACAGACTTTTTTTCATGTAATAATTTTTCTCTTAGATGCCCGTTTATCTTTTTTCCATACGACGCGTCGATATACTTTGAAACCACTACTGGTATCGCTATTAAACTTTTAAACATTAAACCCTTAAACCTTTTCAACTTTGGCTTATTTTGCAGGTTCTATGTGGTCCATCTGTAAAAAAGAACTCCGTCAATTCTTCAGCAGTCTTACCGGCTATATCGCTATTATCGTTTTCCTGTTGGTCAATGGACTGATGCTTTTTGTTTTTGAGGACAATATTCTTGATTTTGGGTATGCTACTCTTGATCGTTTTTTTCAACTTTCTCCATGGGTATTGCTGTTATTGATACCGGCGATCACCATGCGCAGTTTCGCGGATGAGTTTAAAGGCGGCACTTTTGAGATACTGCAAACAAGACCGCTGAGCCGCTGGCAGATCGTTGGAGGCAAGTATTTAGGTAGCCTGGTCGTAGTGCTGATTGCTTTGATTCCTACTATCGTTTACTTTTTTTCGATCCGGGCTCTTTCATCCAATGAAGGCATTGATACCGGCGCCACTATCGGGTCATATATTGGTTTGGTTTTCTTGGCGGCAGTATTTACGGCTATTGGTATATGCATCAGCAGTTTTACCAACAATGCGGTGGTGGCGTTTATTATCAGTCTTATTGCCTGTGTTTTGTTGTATTATGGTTTTAGCGCCACTAGTCGGTTAGCGATGTTCGCGGGCGGTGCTGATTATTATATTGAAATGCTGGGGATCGATTTTCATTACCGGAGTATTAGCCGCGGGGTAATTGATTCACGGGATATCATTTATTTTTTGAGTATGATCTTTTTATTTCTCACAATTACGGATCGTAATTTATTGAAGAGATAACGTATGTCATACTTCAATTTTAGTACAGTTGCCTGCAGTGTAAAACAAAGTATGGCATACGTAAAATGATAGAATTTATTTAAAGCAGTAAGATGAAAAACCTTTTTGAAAAAATATTGGCTTCAAGATTAGGATGGCTTTTGCTGCTCATTGTTTTAATAGCTACCAATCTGCTTTCCTCCTTTGTTCATACGCGTATCGACCTCACGAAGGAAAAAAGATATACACTCACCAAAGCCTCCCGCAATTTATTGGCAGGCCTGGATGACGATGTGCAAATCGATGTTTTCTTAAAAGGGGAATTTCCCGCCGGTTTTCGGAAACTGGCCAAGAGCACAGAGGAATTTTTACAACTATTAAAAGACAGGAACGGTTCGAAAATTCATTACCGGTTTATTTCTCCCGAAGAAAATATTCCCGGCACTACTGGGAATTATGGCGATTCATTGGTCAACATGGGTGCTGTTCCCATCAACCTGACCGTTCAGAAAAAAGCAGGGGAGAGCAGCAATATTATTTTTCCCGTGGCCGTGATGCATTATAAAGGACAACAATCACTCATAAATTTATATCCGGGAGTTAGCGGCAGAATTTCCCAGGAAGAGATCAATAGCGCCGAAGCATTGATGGAATACCAGTTTGCCAAAGGATTGGATAAGATCACTAAAACTAAAAAAATCGGTATAGCGTATAATGTAGGCAATGGCGAACCAACGAACTGGCGCCCATATGAAATGATGCAGGCTCTTTCTAAAGATTATCAATTTGGGACACTTAATCTTCAAAAAGAAAGAACAATACCGCAGGGAGTAGATGTATTGATGATCGTCAAACCAACGATGACCTTTACCGAAGAAGAGAAATTTAGAATTGACCAGTTTGTGATGCGAGGGGGTAAACTACTGTGTTTTATTGATAATCTTTTTGCAGAGCAGGATAGTCTTGCCTTCAAACCAGAAACTATAGCTTTTGACAGGAACTTGAACCTGACTGATCTTTTCTTTCGTTACGGTCTGCGTATTAATACTGACCTTATAATGGATCTGCAATGCGATATGATTCCTTTTGTGGTCGGCGGTACAGCAGAGAATCCTCAATATGAATTTCTTCATTGGAACTATTATCCTTTGTTTTCACCGGCCAACAATCAATCGCTTAGTAAGAACCTTGGTTATGTAGCGAGCCGGTTCGCCAACTCCATTGATACGATCAAAGTAGCCGACATTGTCAAAACCCCTTTACTTGTTTCTTCACCCAATTCAAGGATCATTAGTACGCCTGCGCTTATCAGCCTGAACGAGAATAAGAATGTGCCTGAAGATGATAAGTTCAAACAAAACGCTATTCCTGTGGCGATGATGCTGGAAGGTAAATTCACTTCTTTGTATAAAAACCGGGCTACAAAAGCCCAGTTAGATTCGATGGCCGCAATGGGAGGTCAGTTCACTCCTGTATCGGCAGACAATAAGATGATCGTGGTGGCAGATGGTGATATTGTCTTAAATGATATTATACCCGGTGGCGCTAATAATGAGCCGATCCCCTTACCCATGGGTTGGAATAAATATACCTATGGCGAATACCAGAAGCAATCCGATTACGGAAAATTATTTATCCCCGTCGCTAACCGTGAATTCCTCCTTAACTGTATGGAATACCTGGTAAATGACCCGGCGATCAGTCAAACAAGAAACAAGGACATCGTACTTCGCCTGCTCGATTCAAAAAAGGTGACTGAAAAAAAATCTTTCTGGCAATTCATCAATATAGCCTTACCTGTTTTGTTAGTGATCCTGGCCGGGTTTATTTACCAGCAGGTAAGAAAAAGAAAATATGCCGCATAAAAAAATGAAGCAATGAGGTATGTATTACTTG
>JANOCH010000365.1:0-30338 GCA_031412015.1 Chitinophagaceae bacterium | reverse complement strand
GATGGGGTTTAATTATGCTTCCCTTCCAGCATCGGCACAAAAGAAAAGTTATCAAACACCTCTTCTTTCAAGGCGCCGTTTTCTAATTTGGTGATGCGCGTCATCCTTTGCACGTCACCCATTCCTAAGGGTATCACCATCATGCCGCCGGGCTTTAGCTGGTCGATCAGTTTTGGAGGTATTCCGGGCGCCGCCGCGGTAATGATCACCCGGTCAAATGGAGCATAGGTTGGCAATCCTTCATACCCATCCCCATAAAAGAACTTGATAGATAAATATTTTTTCAGAAAGGCGAAAGCCTTGTTCTCGTCAAACAATTTCTTTTGTCGTTCGATGGTATAGACCTGGGCGCCCATCTCGGCCAGTATCACGGCCTGGTAAGCACTGCCGGTTCCTATTTCCAATACTTTGGTAAATGGTTTTATTTCCAGCAACTGGCTTTGGTAAGCAACGGTGTAAGGTTGTGAAATGGTCTGTCCCTCACCGATCGGGAAAGCCCTGTCTTCATAAGCCAGCTCATCAAAGGCGGAATCTAAAAAATAATGACGGGGAACATTGCCGATGGCATTCAACACTCTTTCATCAGTAATGCCCTTGCTTTTGACGGTATCCACTAATTTCTTTCTAAGGCCTTTGTGGCGGTATGTATCTTCTGTCGGTCTTCTCATAGCGGGTTGCAAGATAAGCTAAGAGATCAAAAGAGAAAAAGAGGATCACAATGCTCCTGGTTCTTTTACCGAGAAGAATAGTTTACCGCCGGATAATATTCCTGATTTCCGTGCTGTCCGTTTTAACGATTGTTTCTCCGTTGCAATTGGTAAAATATACATAATTACCCCTGTCATAAAAGCGGTATACTTTACAACCATCATGTTGAAAAAGATAATCGACATCGTAGGTCTTATTATTTTCTGATTGCTTTGTTTGCAGTGGAATACCGGTAGCACAGCCTGTTGCCATAAACAATACGATAAAAGGTAGATAATTTTTCATGTTTTTACTTTTCAGAAAAGTAAACCGGATAAATAAAAGAAAGCGTGAACAATATGATAAGACCGTTAACTCTTTCCACTTTTAAGAAACTGATAGGAGATGCCATAAAAAAGGTTGCCAATCCGCCACTTGGCGGATTGGCAACCTTCGAGTTCGAATACGATTCTTTATTTCAATTTCATATCCGCAATGATCGCTTTTATCTTTTCATCCAACTTTTTATTCACCGCGTCAAATTCACCCGGGCTGTTTAACTTTTCATTGATACTGAAATAAAATTTGATCTTGGGCTCCGTACCACTTGGCCGGGCAGAAATAAGCGTACCATCGGCCAGTACAAATTGCAGCACATTTGATTTGGGCAATTTAATGGCCCACTCCTCCGCCGTTTGCGGATTCTTTCCTTTGCTTAGCTCATAATCCAGTAATTGTACAACGGGTGAACCATTAATGGTCTTTGGCGGGTTACTGCGATAACTTTCCATCATAGCGGCTATCTGTTGCTGACCATCCATTCCCTTTTTGGTAATAGAGATCAGGTCTTCCTTATAAAACCCATTCTCAACATACAGATCCAATAATTTCTCAAACAGGCTTCTTCCTTTATTTTTTTCATAAGCCGCCATTTCGCATAATAACGCTACGGCGCTGACAGCATCTTTATCCCTTATCCTGTCGCCGATCATGAGGCCAAAGCTTTCTTCACCACCAATGACATAATTTTCCTTCCCTTCTTTCTCCTTGATCATTTCGGCAATCCACTTGAAACCGGTCAATACATTATAACAGGCCACGTTATATCTTTCCGCTATCCTGTTGATCATACCAGTTGTCACAATCGTGGTGATGACCATATCATTGGGTTGAGCTACACCTTTGGCCCTTCTTGCTTCCATCATATAATTAAAAGCCAACACCGCGGTTTGATTTCCATTCATCAATACCCATTCTCCATGATTGTCCTTAATACCAATTCCCACACGATCAGCATCAGGATCGGTGCCCAATAAAATATCCGCGTCTAAAGCTTTTGCTTTGGCTAAACCTATACTCATGGTTTCCTTTTCTTCCGGGTTAGGATAACCCACCGTTGGGAAATTCCCATTGGGTTCCTTTTGTTCATCCACGACGGTCACATTGGTGAATCCAAAACGTTTCAGCACTTCCGGCACCAGCATGATACCTGTCCCATGAATGGGCGTGTACACGATCTTCAGGTCATGTTGTTTGGCGATGACATCAGGATAAACGCTCAGGCTTTTGACCATATCCATATAAGCATTGTCCACTTCCTTACCAATAAGTGTGATATTGCTTTCGCCGCCACTCCATTTTACATCATCTACAGACGCAATTTTTTCCACTTCTTTTATCACATTCTTATCGTGCGGCGGCACCATCTGGCCACCATCATCCCAATAAGCTTTGTAACCATTATACTCTTTGGGATTGTGTGAAGCGGTACAAACCACACCACCCTGGCATTTGAAATGCCGGATTGCGAAAGACAATTCAGGTGTTGGCCGCAAGGCTTCAAATAAGTAAACTTTGATGCCGTTGGCTCCAAATACGTTGGCGGTTGTTTCGGCAAAGAAGCGGCTGTTGTTACGGCTGTCATGCGCAATAGCTACTTTCACCTCTTTCCCGGGAAAACTTTGTTTCAGGTAGTTCGCATAACCCTGTGTAGCCATACCCACCGTGTATTTATTCATCCGGTTGGTACCTACACCCATGATACCGCGCAGACCACCCGTTCCGAATTCAAGATTGCGATAAAAGGAATCAGCCAGTTCGTTCGGATTATCCTTTTGGAGTTTTGATACTTCGTCTTTTGTGGCCTGGTCAAAATTTCCGTTAAGCCAGGTATTTACCTTGTTTTGAATAGCTGCGTCCATATGGCATTTTTAAGATTGGCCTGAATGATTGGTTAGTTATAGAATGAAGTTATCAATTTTTAACATTCAAATCTATTTCAGGCATGGAAACGTATTTTTGTTTAATGAAGCCAGCGCCTGTGCAAAACTCATCGTCCGTTGCTTGCGATAGCTATCGGTTTAACCCGGGATTTACCAGCGGGCACTCTTCGGCGTTTAGCACAAAGCTCAGCCTGTTAATCGCCATCCTGTTCATGGGTCATTTTTCTTACTGTCAGGCGAAAGATTCCTTCATTATAGCAGATACAAACGGGAGCAATCCTGTATTGAACATCACCGGTGACACTGTAAAGAGGGTGCTTACGTCAAAACAAAAAAGACAAAGACAATTCCTGGTTGCGGGTGCTAATGTGGCTGTTTACGGTGGGTCACTCATTGCTTTGAACAATGCGTGGTATAAGGGTTATGAAAAAACCTCTTTTCAGACATTCAATGACAGCAGGGAATGGTTGCAAATGGACAAGATCGGCCATGCCTGGGGAGCTTATACGGCTGCCCGCGGCTCAACTGGCTTATGGAACTGGACGGGGTTACCCCATAGGAAAGCCGTTTGGCTTGGTGGCTTAAGCAGTTTCGTCTATTTAACCACCATTGAATTTTTTGATGCTCACTCTGCCAAATGGGGATGGAGCTGGAGTGATATAGGAGCTAATATTATCGGCTCGGGTATTTTTATGGGCCAGGAGTTTTTATGGAATGAGCAACGCTTCCAGTTCAAATTTTCGTTTCATACCAATAACTATGGCGAGCCGCAGTTGCAGCAACGGGCCGACGACCTGTTTGGAAAACCATGGTATGAAAGGATGTTGAAAGACTATAATGCGCAAACCTATTGGCTCAGTGGCAATATAAGATCATTTTTCCCGGAAAGCAGCTGGCCAGTTTGGTTGAATGTAGCAATCGGTTACGGAACCGATGGTATGTTTGGAGGTTTTGAAAATAATTGGGAAGGGGATACAGGCAATGAAATAATGCGTCATGATATTCCAAGGAAAAGGCAATTTTACCTGGCGCCCGATTTTGATTTCACTAAAATAAAAACGAAGAGTAAATTCCTCAAAACAACATTTACGTTTCTGAATGCTTTTAAATTTCCCGCTCCCGCCTTGATGATCGATAACAAAGGAAAGTTTAAAGCTTATGCGCTTTATTTTTAACTATAAACCCAAAAATTGCAAAAGGATTTACCTATCCAGGGCAAACGCATAAAAATACCTCATAAATAAAATTCAAAATGGATAGTTAGCACACGGATGACACGGGTTAGACGGATAAAAACAGATTTTTTATTCTGCTTCGCAGAATAAATCTGTGTTTATCCAATCAGTTTGAATTTTCACCCGATATTGACGACCTTCTTAATAAAAATTATTATTCCAGCGAAAATCCTTTTTATCCGTGTCATCCGTGTGCTGTAATATTCTCTTTTTTATTCTTTTGCCCTGTTTACCTATCAGAGTTCGCTGATCCATTTACGAAAGCAGGGAGCCATTTCCTGGCTGACGATGATCTGGTGATGCAGGTCGGGCATGGTGAGGTCGATCTGCAATTTCACTTTCTCATACGCCTTATAGCTTTTCACAAACCCGATATTGATGATATATTGCCGGTTCACCCTGAAGAATGTATCGGGATCTAATTCCTGCGCCAGTTCCCCAAGGTGTTTGTCAGCAATAAATTTCTTCCCTTCCTTGTCTACAATATACACCAGCTTGTTGTCCGTGTAGATAATAACGATATCGTTTATCCGGATCGAAATATTTTCTATTCCTTTTTTGACCAGGAGTCTTGTTTTGTGCTTTTTGAATAAAGAGCGAACGAATGATTGAGAATTTCCAAAATGATTTTTAAGGGTATTATATTTTAAGAGTGTCTTTTTCAGATCTCTCTCATCAACAGGCTTTAAGAGATAATCGATACCGTTGTTTTCAAAAGCATTTAAAATAAAATTATCATAGGCGGTAACAAACACCACCGGGCTTTTGACGTCCACCTGGTTAAAAATGTCAAAGGATAAACCATCCGGTAGTTGCACATCAGAAAAGATAAGATCGGGAGCTTCATTAACCAAAAGATAATCTACGCTTTCCTTTACTGTTGCAAAAGATCCGAGTATTTCTGTATCGCCGGACGCATTCAACAGCATCCGCTTAAACTCGTCGGCGATCAATCTTTCATCTTCTATAATAACTGTTTTGATCATATTATCTTCCTTGTTTCTTCAATGTATTTCCTGATACCATGGTAAAAGTAATAAGCAATCGTTCAATTATTTTGTCATAAACTGCTTACTTGACGAATAGAAAAGAACCTGGTATAAACGGCGATTTTCTACCTATGAACTGCTATAAAACCGGAAGGAGTACAATTGAACTGTCTTTTAAACGCCTTACTGAAAGTAAAGACATCAGGAAAATTGCAATAACCTGCAATGTGAGTAATGGACAATTGCCCTTTCTGCAAAAGTTCTTTTGCCAACGCCAACCGTTTGCTCAAAATATATTGATAGGGTGTAATACTGAATGCCTGCTTGAAAGACCTGAAAAAATGAAATTCAGACATATTACAAATGTTTGCCACCTGGCCTATTTCGTCTATACTTAGAAACTCGTCATCCATATACTGTTTGGCGGTCTTCAGGCGACGTAAGATCTCCTTTCGTGTTTCCATTCTTACGGAACGAAGACCATTTAAAGCCATATAATTTCCATATTCATGAAAGATGATCTTTTCCACCAGGTCGAGAAACCATTCCCTGTCTATATGCTCCCCTGCACGGCCAATACCAATGGCAGCTACCAATTCCTTCAGCTTATTACCAAATGGCGCAGAACCAGCAGGACAAACAGTTTCAAAGAATTCCGGTGTATTGAAATACCCGGCCAGGTAATTATCAAAATGATGATCCTGCTGTGCCGACAAAACCGCAAAAGCTTCTGCTACCGTTTCGGGACAAATATCAATACACACGCTTTTAACTACCTGTCTTGATTCAAAATAAGCATTGACACCAGGTTGCTTGCAAGCCAATAAAAAATTTCCCGCATTCACGGCATGTTCTTTATTTCCCACTTTATAATAAATGCAACGGTCCACCACGTATTTAAGACTGAAACTGCGTATCGCATTCCGGGTAAACCAATTATTTAATTCTGAATAGTACACCACATCCTGGCCGGATGGTTTATTTAAAGAAAGTTTGTTTTCCTCAGTGATGGTATGAAAGAAAGACCCCATATAGCAAGTTATACTTGTTATGGAAAAGGACAAACCCGCTGCTGTAGCTGATGCACGGTTTCAATAAATTAGCAAGATTTGACAAATGAGTGACTGAGAATGACCATTCATCATTGCTTGCATTCGTCCAATTATTACCTGAACCAGGCACCAGGCAGAGATCCTGCAAGTAATAATTTACAAACATGAATAGAACGATTTTCAAACGAAAAACCATGGATAATTTATCGGCCGTATCATTTACTTTTCAATAGCCGGTTATCAAAAATGAAATAGAAATTTGATCGGCTGTTTAGTTTGGCCTGGCCATTATTTCAGTTTCCCGATCAACATTTTCCATCTTGCATCGCTTTGGAGGGGTACGAGATCCGGATCAGCTTCATAACTTTTCTTTTCGTTGTAGCCAAGGCTGGAAGCTTGGTCGAGAGCTTCGAATGCTTTGTCTTTGTAACCTATTTGAGAATAACTGCAGGCACGGTTGTACCAAAAAACCCCATGAGAATGAAGGGACATGGCCTTTTCAAAATATTCATCACTTGGTTTGAACTTAGCCATATCAAACAGTGAATTCGATAAATAGAGATACCGGCCCCGCAATTGACTTCCTTCCTTAAGAACGGGAGCTAATAACAGGTGAGCTTTGTCATCCTCATCGACAGCAAACTTTACAAGCGCCTTCTCCATAATGATATTTGCATTTTCACTCCACCCGGCTGGAATCATTGCCAACAATTGTTCCGCTGCAGAAAAATACTTTTGCTTTCTCAGGACCGAACTATAAATGACAGTAGCATCAAGGCTTTGGGGATATAAACTAAGCCATTGCTTTAACAAAACAGCAGAATTTTCAGTATCTGTTTTGATCAATACCTTTATTAATTCATCGCCAAGTGGTTGTTTAATTTTGGTTTTAGCTGTCTTATCCTTTTTTAATTCATCTATTATTTTCGCATCGATCCAATAAATATCCGCGCCACGACTATCAGCCGAAGAATTACGGAAACTTCCAAAGAAAAGGTATTTGCCATCGGGTGAAAGTCGTGCAAATCTTTCTCCTTTACCGGAATTGATTTTAGTTCCCATATTAACCGGTATTCCCCATTGACCATTTTTATCCCTGAATGAAATGTATAAACCAAGATAACCATCAATTCCTTCCGGTCGCTGTGACTCAAAGATCAGGAAGCTTTCATCGGGTGCGATATATGGACCGTCTTCATAGTCGACGCTATTAACACTGTAAGGCAGTAATACCGGCTCTATATTTCGACCACTTAACTTTTCTGATTTCTTAATATTAAAAGTTATTCCACCAGCCGGTGCAGATGAAAAATAAATTGTCCCGTTATTGGACACTGAATGCGCAAACTCATGTCCTTTTGAAATGGCTGTATCAAAGGGTGCCGGCTTTCCCCAGCCGTTTTTACCCCTTTCTACTTCCCATATTCTGATATCGCCACCCTGCGGATAGCCAGGCGGAAGTTTTCGCCGCGAACTGAAAAACAGTTTGGCGCCATCTGCTGAAAAAGAAGGATAATAATCATCCGCTGTAGAATCGGCGAACGACGGCCTTGCAGGTTTTGACCATTTGCCATTTTCGTATTTCATTTCTAAGAGGGAGCCGCGATAGGTACTATCGACAACCGTCCAAAGAACAACGCTTCCATCCGGGGAAAATGCAGGTGCACTATGTTCATAAGATTTTGTGCTCACAATGCCTGGTGCAAACAACTCAGCTACCATACCGGGGGGCTTTTGACCAAGATAATTTATTTGAGATTTCGTTTGGGCTTTGCAGATTAACAAACCCATGATCGCCAAAGTGGCCATTATAATTTTTGCTATCATGTTGTAATAATAAGTTGGCTTCATAAAATGTTATATCACTCCCTCTGGCAACAATTTCTATCTTGTATGGATAATTATCTCTGTATTAATTTCCCATTGAAAGTTTTCATTCTGGCAATTCCTTTCATTCTATTCAAAAAATTGCACAAGGTTTCCATCAGGATCGTTGATCAAAAAATTTCTCTTTTTCGTTGCTGAATCGGTATAAATTCTTTCCGGGATCATTTTCAAGGCGGTTAACATTTTTAAACAGGCATCCATATCAGTCACTTTAAATCCAATTTTAAAAAAACCCTGAATTCTTGTGCCTTCCGGTTTACCCTCCAGCAGTTTCTTTTGATCAGGCCATGTTTTATTTTCAATTAATTCCAATAAAAAAGCAGAAGATTCCAATATCATTACCCTGAATCCGTTTTGGGTATCATCGATGCGATTTTTTATTTTCATATCAAATACCGATTGATACCATGCCGTTGAAGAATCCACATTATTGACAATTAATGCTGAAAACCAGGGCTCGTATTTGAAGCCGGCTCCAGTTTGTGCAGGAGCAATGAATGCACTTAACAGGAGAAGTAAACTCAAAAGGGTTTTATTTCGCATATCGATTCGTTGACGTATTGATTGCTGTCCTTATTTTATTTCCTTCCATTCCTTTCCATCCCATTCCCAGGTATCATTTGCATCGTTTGGCCAACCCATTCGACCGCCAAACAAAACTATCCTGTCCCGACCTTTATCATAAGCCATGTATCCCATTGCCCGTGATGATGGCCCTGTAGTTGCCAATTGCTTCCATGTTTTTCCATCCCATGACCAGGTATCTCCTTTCATCCCATCCTTCGACATGCCGCCAAAAATTATCATCAGCTCTCTTTTTGTATCAAATGCGTAACCGGGAGAAACACGTGGTCCCGGACCGGCTTCCTTCGAAATAACTTTTTCCCAGCGGGTACCATCAAATTCCCACACTTCATCGCCAAAGTTTTTGCCGGCTCCATCTCCTCCCCCAAACAAAACAGTTTTATTTCTCTTGCTATCATATACCATGGCAAAAGCCTGCCTTCCTTCAGGGCCCTTTCCTTCAAGTTTTTTCCAGGAGGTTCCGTTCCACTCCCAGGTTATATTATTAGCTACGCCACGACCGCCTGATCCCCCAAACGCAACAAATTTGTTACGATGACTATCATATACAAATCCGGGTTCAGCAGCTTTCATTTCCGGGTGATCAGATAAGACTTTCCATTCTCCATTTTCCATCACTCGCAATTCCGCAAGCGAACTGTTGTTGGAATAACCGCCAAAAGAGTACAGTTTATTATTATTCCAATCGTAGGCTAGTTTAACCCCGCTTCGTTTATCACCGGCCATTCCCGATGTTTTCCATTCATTTCCGTTGAAGCGCCATATATCATTGAAAAAAGCAAAAGTACTACCGCCATTAAGTGGTGTACTTCCCGCTGTCATCACAATAGACTTAGCAGCATCGTCATATACTAACTCATGATGTGCTCTTTTAGAAGGGCCGCTTGAGCCGGCGCCATCATTGGAAAGCCTCTTTATCCGATCCTCAGCGCTTTGCTTTACTACCTGCCTGAAGTTTTCATCTATATCCTTAGCCGCAGGAAGTTTTTGCAAACACAGTTCGGCATTGCGTATGGCATCTTGCTTATTTCCTGTTGTTTCAAACGCTTCAGACAAGCTCTCGTAAGCATTGGGAGATTCGGGATAAGATTCAGTAGCTAGTTTAAAAACTTCCACGGCGTCTCTTTGCCGGCGATTCTGCAATAAGAGATATCCATTCGCATTTAACACATCTTCCCTGATCACCGCATTGAAAAAAGGCTGAAAGGAAGAATCAGCCCTGTAAGAAGCCCTGGCCTTTCTGAACTCGGCCAACGCAGTTGATAGCTGATTATTCAGGATGAGCCACATGAAGTTCTTATTGGTAAGAACAAAATCATTGCTGACAACAGGATGAGTAAGATTCTTTTCGAGGAATTTGACTGTTTGTATGATCACCTCTTTTGATTCATCAGTGTTTGTAAACGCATCAAAAGCATGTATGCCGTTAAGATAATTGACCAGTTCAATTCGAACATCCTGCTGCAGGGCCTCCTGCAAAAAATCTTCGAGGCGTTTATTGATGAATTGAGCATCCAGTCCCGCACGAACCATCAATGTTGGCAGGTTCTGTCTCAATTGTCCCAGGCTATCAGGTCCACCATAGTACACTACCAACGCCTTTATTAATTCCGGTCTTGTTTTATAGGCTAGCCGCATACCTATCCTTGCATTAGCGGAACAGGTCCATAACCCGATCTTACCGGGATCAATATTTAATTGCGCGGCGTTCTTCAAAAGGTAGTCCAACAGCGCTTCTCCATCTTCCAGTGTTCTTCCGTTGCGGCTCTGATAGTTGACAGCGATCATTCCATTCGCCGCAATTAATTTAGCCCAATCTTTATAAATGCCACAGCGCGGTATTTCCATTCCTCCAACTCCGTTGTTGAATACAACCAACGGTAATCGCTTTTTAGCATTAAATGAAGGCGGGTAGTAAAGATCAAAACTTAAAACCGTATCATTGACATTCCTGTAAGTGATCTTCTCTTTGATGATCACCTTTTTCATTTCCGGCACCTGCAATACAAGTCCGCGGGTAAATACGTCCTGCCCCGAACAAACGACAATGTAAATCATCGACGGTAGTAGTAAACCGATCTTTTTCATACTTTTTATCCAAGTTGTTTTAAAAACATCTTTTTTTACTCTTTCAATCTTTTCTCCGCATTTCCTTTTAAACCCTTCTCAGCATCAGATAAACTATCCTTCTTACTAAGAATTTCCATGATAGTAGCCGATACAGACTTCATATTTACCTTGTCACCTGATAATTCATAGCCTTCCGCAAGACTATCAAACAAGTTAGGGTCGCCGGGATGTAACTCAGTGTTCAGCTTAAAGACCTCAATAGCTTCCTTAATTTTTCTTTCATTCAGGAAAGTATACCCAAGCCCATTGAGATTGAACCATTGCATGATATTGCTGAGCGTATCGTTCTTAACAGCATCTTTTACCATGGCAATAGCTTTGTCAATTCCTTTTGCCCGGATGATATATTCAAACTCCTCCCTGTCCGGAGCCGGTTTTACCGCAGTTAAAACTGATATATCCCAAAGAGAACCCGGCGTTTGTCCCACGGAAGGCTTGCCCGATAGAAATGTTATAGCTTTTAAATCCTTATTCAATTCCGCGGCAAAGAAATTGAGTAAATAAACAGATGCTATTTCAAAAGACTGGCGGATACTTTTTTCCTGAACTCCCCGGTTATTTAAGAAGATCGATGCCGTATATCCTTCAGCGGCAAAATCCCAATGATGTAGGGCCGGCTGGTTTAAAAGCAGGCGGTACCGCTTTGCAAACTTTGTCTTTGTTTCAAACTCATTGATAAATTTTTCCTGTTTCGAGAGGTCACGGCTGAAGATATGGAGAAACGGTATGCGCAGTTTAGATGGTATATAATAATTTGAAGCGGAAAAATTCTGGAATAAATTGTCCATATAAATTCCACTTTCAATATCTGCGACCGCTTTGATCCGGTAATCATTCATGGCAAACAACACCTGGCTGAAACCGGAACCACTGAATCCGAATGTCCCGATCTTATCATTGTCAATACCTGAATTTTTATCAAGGGAGGACATTACAAACCGCATGTCAGGAATAGCTTCGAGCGTAGATTGAGCAAACGATGAAAAATTAGCCTGCTGTATCATCGCCACTACATAACCATTGCTCGCCAACATTTCATTAGTAACAGAAGTCGATAGCGGACGAAGCATACCTATCAACAAAGGAAATTTTTCTTTAAACGGCTCTGCATCCGCTACTGCCATCATGGATGTTTCCAGTAATTTCTTCCAGGCATCATCCGTCGTTTTTCCAAACCAGCCTTCCACCGATCTGCGCCGGCCGTTTACTTGCCCGGTGCGTTGTGCTTTGTCAATAACTTCATTGGTCGATGTCAGCAAGTTATTATAGCAATAATCTTCGAACCGTAGTGTTCGCTTTCCTGAATTTGCTTTTGCGGGATACCAAAGATGTACGGTAATTTTTTTTCGACGGTCCCCTTCATTTTTTTCACCGAGATAATTGTACTCCGGTTTTACTATCCTTGAATCATCGGTGAGTGTGAATATCTTAAATCCAACAGCGTACTTGCCAACCGGCAAATTTTCATATACCCGATTGACTTGCGCAAAAGCTATCATTCCATACATTAAAAGAAAAAACGCTAGAATAGATTTTTTTAATACTGTTTTCGCTGTTTTCATTTGCCGCTTATTTTGACAATACCCATTCACTGTTTTTCCATATCCATAATTCATTGCTGAGCTCAATTTCTTTTTCCGGAGCCTTTTTAGGAACAGAACCTCCAAAAAGTAATAGGTGGTCTTTGCCAGTGGCAAAATGCGCTGAGTTCCTTGCAACCGGTCCGTTTTTCGTGTCAATTCTTTTCCACTTTTTTCCATCCCATTTCCAGAAGTCCCCCAACTGAACGCTGTTGCCTGATAGCCCACCAAACAGCACAGTAACTTTTTCGAAAGGATCATAGCCAATTGCAAATTTGCTCCGGTATGCAGGCGCTTCTTTCTCAAAAACTGTTTTTATCCATTCTTTGTTTGTCCATTCCCACACCGTCATTCCATTTTGTTCAAACACAGGTACCACCAATTTTTTTCTTTCAACATCAAATGCGAGCATTCTTGATCCGGTTATGTCAGGTCCGTCAGTGGAAAGTTTTTTCCACGAGCTGTTGTGATATTCCCATAATTCAAAGGCCGTAGCAAGATTGTAATTGATCTGGTTCCTATTATTCGCATCACCATATACCAGTATCCTGTTATTTACCGGGTCAAAGACTGCCTCGGGTTCTTTGACGGGACAAGTAGCATTTATTAATTCCCATTTATCACCATCCCAGGTCCACATATCAAATAATATTGTGTCTTTAGAAACATCAACGGTGGCTACTCCCCCCATCAATACCGTTTGCTTTTTACTTTCATCATGTATCCATACATGCCCCCTTCTTCCCACCGGTCCCTTTGGCTCTTTGCTATGCCAGCCCTTTCCATCCCATTCGTATACCATGGCCGGCTCCGTCCAGCCATCCTTTTTCATTTCACTACCACCAAAGACCAGTAGTTTGTTTTTGGCATTGTCAAAAGTTATTTCTTCAAGATGCCGGGGATTCGGCTGTGAAAAAATGGCCGTGGTACAAAAGAGAAAGAAGAATAAGCCGGATACAACTCGCATGGCAATCCCGAATTTTCGTGAAAATACCTTGCAGGCGAAGCAATTCCTACCGAACCGATAGATCCGGAAGCCATTCCGGCGATCTCGTGAGTATTTATAAAAAATGTTTTTGCAATACTTCCCGGAAAGGTTTCCGGTAAAGTTCTCCAACGGGGATCAACTGACCGTCGTTCATTTCTATGTCCTCATCTGTGTAGGCCTTTATCTTGGAAACAGACACGAGGTAAGAACGATGCACCCGGGAAAATTCATTTTTAGGCAACCATTGTTCGTAGTACGACATGGTTCCACGAGTGGTAAAACTTTCTTCGTTAGTCACGATCCTGATATAATCTTTTTGACTTTCCAGGAAAAGGATCGAATCCAGGAAGATCTTGGTCATTTTCCGGCCCTCCCTGATAAAAATAAACCGCGGCGCCGATGCGTTGGTAGGGGCGGCAATAGCCGAAGTATTAATGAATTTTGAGAGACTCTTCAAAAACCGTTCGTAAGAAACAGGCTTTACCAAAAAATCCAGCACATCAAGATCATAACCATCCAGCGCATATTCACGATAAGCGGAAGTGATAATAAACCTGGGTTTTCGGGCAAGTGTTTTAATGATCTCCAATCCTGTCAGGCCCGGCATTTGAATATCGATAAAAACAAGATCGACATGATTTTTTTGCAGGAAACTGAATGCTTTAGCCGAACTGCTAAACGTTTCCGTTATTCCAAGCAATGCCGATCGTTCGACATGCGATTTGATCACGTCGATTGCAATAGGCTCGTCATCAATAATTATACAGTTGTACATGGCGTTCAAAAACTCCTTTCAATTTACATAGAATTAACCGGCTAAAGATCAAGCTTAAGGACCGACATATAGGAATCTTCGGCGGCTGTTTGCTCCAGTTTGTATTTTCCGTGATAGGCCAAGTTCAATCTTTTCAGCAGATTTTGCAACCCATAACCACCCGGATGACTGTTGGCACTGGTCTTGCCAGTGGAAGAAATACTGTTTACTACCACGTAAACGACAGTTGAATTTTCTTTTTGCAGCGATACGCTTATCCAGGTATCTCCTTCCTCCTTGCCGGAACCATGTTTAAAAGCGTTTTCTATAAATGGAAATAATAGTAATGGTGCGATCCACTTGTCATTTAATCTTTCATCAATATCAAAGGAAACCTGCAATCGCTTGCCATACCTCAACTTTTCCAGTTCTATATAATCCCGGATATACTGCATTTCCATACCAAGCGGCACGTATTCCTTTTCAGAATTATACAACATGTATTCCATGATCTTCGACAGGCGCATAATACTGTCTGCCGTATTATTCGAAGAAGATAAGGCAAGCCCGTAAAGATTATTGAGTGTATTAAACAAAAAATGCGGTTGTATCTGCGATTTCAACAAATTGACCTCAGCGATCATTCGTTGCTTTTCTGCTTCTTTCTTCTGAAGTTCATTCGTTTGAAGCTTGCTGAAAATAAAAATAATAAACCCTAAAGCCGGTATGGATATAAAATAGAAAGGAGCTACAAAAAAAGAAGGAATGTTGGTGACCGTTTGCCACAAACTATTACCGGTTCTTGCCTGCGGGAAAAAATAATATCGCCCGATCCTGTAAGCAATCGTAGCGACAGCCAGCGCCATAAGTAGTTGAAGAATCAGCTTTCTTATATTCCTGTTTTCAAAATAGGCCGGTAGTATATAGGCAACACCGGCATAATATAATATCAGTTCAGCGGGAAAACGGCTGAAAGCATTGCGGTATGCATAGTCAAAACTGCTGCCGGATGTATAAAAAATCAATTCGTACCCCTTCAGCAGTACCCAGCACAAAATGTGCAGGAGTATTCTTCTTTTGGTTAAATGTCCCATTCAAACAATTAGGTAATAAAAGCCCCCTACAAATTATAATTATTCGTTCAGAAGAATACGAGGACCGGCATTATAGTAGGAATATATTTTCTTCTTTATTCCTTAGCACCTATCGATTGAAGGTATTCGAGTACTTCTTTCGAATTCTCACCACCGGCTTTGGCATGTCTTACTAACGATATTTTATGGGGACCTACGGCATCTTTCATGTGAGGGAAAGCTGTGATATACGCCTTCACCACTTCTGTTTTGCCCAGCATGGCGGCAACACAAATGGTAGGTCTCGCACCTTTCTCTAAAAGCCAGATAGCCAGCTCTGGGATGCCTACATGACCAGCCGCACCGATGGCATCTTCCCAATCCCACCCACCAAGGTTATTGACAGCATTCAAAAGATCAGGTGTTTCCTGGAACAACGCTTTTACTTTTTCCGGGTCCTTGTGCGCCGCCCCAACAAATTGTTTTACCAGCTCTGTATCTGCTACTGGGGTATGTTGCAAAAAATTTTGCGGCCGGTTGAAAATGCGGGGCAATAAAATGATCCCCGCGGCGCCACTGACTGAATTGAGAATGAAATTTTTCCGCTTGATGGTATTCATACAATTATTTTTAATGCGATGAGTTTATTACTTTATCCTTTAATGCCGATCGATTGCAAATATTCCACTACAGGTTTTGCCTGTTCACCACCTTTAACAGCATGTGCCATTAAGGAAATATTATGCGGTCCGACAGTTTGCTTCATTTGCGGGAAAGCATTAATAAAAGTCTTTACCACGTCAAGATTTCCCAACATGGCGGCTACACAAATAGTTGGCCTGGCCCCCTGTTCCAACAGGTACAAGGTCATATCTCTTAAACCCATATGACCTGCAGCACCGATCGCATCTTCCCAATCCCAGTCCTTCCAGTTGTAGGTAGCGTTTAACAGGTCGGGATTCTCCTGCAACATGGATTTCACTTTATCGAAATCTTTATGCCCCGCTGTGACAAACTCTTTCACTAATTCATTGTCCAACGGCGGAGCCTTTTGCTGTTTCATTGGTGGCTGTGTTTGTTGCGCAGATACTATTTGTGGCAACAATACTATCCCGGTTGCTCCGGCCAAAGAGCTGATAATAAATTTCTTTCTTGTCTGCATACTCATAATAGAATTGATTTGGAGATTAGCAATAAACAAATCGCTTCTAAAAATAAGTTGAAAAATGATCAGGATAATGGCGTAAAGACAGACAGGTAATTGTACACGACTGGTGAGCCATTTTATACGACGGGAAATATTTGGCTGGCCTTTTCCTGTTGTTAAACAATAATGTTTATCAATTCACATCCTTACCGGCTTCCAATTTTTGGATCATGACCTTGACACTATTTTTATTTGCTTCATCCGGCGCCTGTGGCAAAGCAGCCTTCATATATTTTAGAGCATTCCTGTAATCACCAAGAGAAGAGTAAGCTCTGCCAAGTCCGACATTGGTTGTGTACACATTGGGAAACTTATCATAATTCACTTTAAATACTTTCATCGCTTCCTGCGATTGTTTCATATTGATAAGGGTTCTGCCATAAAAATGCACTTCGTTCATAGCGCCCAAGGGTATTGCTTCTTCCATTACTTTTTTAGCTTCATCCACTTTATTCATCTTGAATAGAACGGCCGCTTTTGCGCTCAGTGTCTGGAAATTCTTAACGCCCATGATCCGGAAATAGATTGCCCTGTCCATCCAGGCCAATGCCTGTTCAAGTTCGATATTATTCTCGATGCAATAGTTGGCCGCCTGTATGAAATCATAGAATGGCCGGGTTGTTCTTAATTCGCTTCTGAATGACGCCATCTGCAATTCTTTTATGTCAGCTTCCACTTTAAACGGTATTCTTCTTTTTTCCCACGACAAAGCGATTACTGCGGAACTCCGGGTTTCTTCGGAAAAATCATAGCGAAGCCATTCTACGCTTTTATTCAATGTTTTATTCTTTACGTTTACCCGCAAAGCATCCTGTATTGAATCATAATAAAAGCTGCCCCATGAATTATTTACTTTCGAAAATATCAGGGTGCTTTCCGTTTCACCCAAAGCGATAAAAAATCCATAAGTACCCGCTGGCAGATCCTTACCTTCTATTTTTACAGGGTGAGAAAATGACATGGTGGTATTTTCATTGGCCCCTGCCCGCCAGGGAGTGGAATAACTGGTGCCATGACCCTGGTCGGCAAATCCATAATGCGCCACCGGCGTATTCCATATCCTACCTTCACGCCCTTTTACACCAGGCCGGGCATAGGATATACCGATCTTGACGATACCGATCTGCTCTGAAATACTTGCTTTCTTATTATCACCATCTGGTTCAACCGTCAATGGCATGATCTGTGAAAAAGAAGGTGCTGCTAAACACAAAGAAATGATGATGATAAAGACGGAAGTTCTCATTGTTAAGCCTGTTTTGTTTAAACGATTCTTGTTACGAAAAACTATACTTCGTTAAACCTATCATGACTAACATACAGTCATTCTATCTTCAAGGTGAAGAAAAACGTTTAGAGCGGAAAAGACTTTTACATGAGCGGCTCGGGAATAAATTCACTATTGGTCTCAGGTACTTCTATTCAGGTTTTAAGCAGGCTTATCCTTACCCTGCATACCGGCTGGTAAAACAAAATTTTGTTCTAATGATTTTAAACCCTGCTTTGCTTGCAATAATACTTATTCCGTTCGCAATGACTGTTGCTTCACTCCGTTCGCAATGACTGAACCGGGTTAGCTCTCGCTGATCTCCAAATTTCATAGCTGACTGTTCCCAGTGTTACGATCAGCAAACCCAGCAAACTGCTTATAAATACAATCGGGCTGATCGAAGTCTTGTAAGCGAAATCCTGTAACCATTTGTAAGAAGCGAAATAAGCAACGGGTATAGCTATAAGCGCAGCCACCAGGAATATTTTTACAAACACCCAAAGAAACATGCCCATCATTTGTTTTACACCTGCTCCCAATACTTTTCTTATGCCTACTTCTTTGGTCTTTTGTTCCGCCGTATAAGAAGCCAGTCCAAACACACCTAACACTGTAATGAGAATAGCGAGAAATGCAAAAACTTTTCCAAGGGATGAAACCCTTCTTTCAACAAGATACATTCGATTGAACTCATCGTTCAAAAACCAGTGATCAAACCCGATATTGGGGAATACTTCCCTCCACTTTTTTTCTACGAAATCCATTTTCTCTACAAACTTCCCGGCGGGAATTTTGACGTATGCGATCCTGTCAATAAAATGTGGCTTCGGATTTAATATCAAAGGCTCAATAGGTTGGTGCATGGACCGGAAAGGAAAATCTTTTACAATACCGATCACCCTGAATAGCCTGGTGCTGTCAAATACATCTTTGACCGTGGTACCGATTATTTTATCGATTGGCTGATGAAGCTCCTTTACAGCAGCTTCATTAAAGATCATAGAATTGGAATCAGACGTATTACCAATTTGAAAATCACGGCCGGCGATAAACTCCAATTCGTAGGTCTTGGGAAAGTCAAAATCTACATTCAGTTGATTCCAGCGTAATTCCTTATCGCCCAGTTCCGGTAATTTTACATTCGTACCGATCCATCCAAAATAATTTAACCTTGGCAGATGATTTGCCATCGTTACATGCGCTATATCTCTGTCCTGCAAAACAGCTTGTTTGAACGTTTCAAATTTTTCCTGCGGCGCAATACCTCCGTACCGGATAGACAACAACTGGCTCCCGGCTTCATTCAGCTTTGTCTTTTGCATGTGATTCATTTGACGTATGGCAATGAACGTGCAGATGATCAGCACCAGGGCGACAAAATACTGAACCGTCACCAGCCCTTTCCTGAAAAATTCCGCCGCCTTTCCTTTGATGATCTGTCCTTTCAATACATCAACCGGTTTGAATTTGGAGAGATAAAAGGCGGGATAACTACCGGAAATAAAAGCCATGAACAATACGATTGCCAGGACGATGACGAACATGTATGGATTGAATAAAGAAGCGATGGTAAAAGATTTGTCGGCCAGACGATTAAACGGTTGAAGAAAAATTATCACCAGGAGTGTTGCGATCAGTAACGAGCCCAACGTCATTAACAATGATTCTAATAAGAATTGTTTGGCAATCTCCCGGCGATTACTTCCTAAAGATTTGCGCAGGCCAACTTCTTTGGCCCTCTTGGTGGAACGTGCAGTGGCCAGATTCATGTAATTAATGCAGGCGATAAGAATTATAAGAATGGCAATAGCGCTGAAGATGGCCAGGTATTTTTTATCACCCCTTATACCGCTTTCCCATAATATCTTCTGATCAAAATGCAGGTCCGACATTTTTGTCATAAAGGCATTGAACTTCCAGCCACCGGCCACTGCAGCCGAATCAGACTCTATCATTTGGTTGGCCATTTTTTTCAGAGATGATTCCAGCGGCTTAATATCAGCTCCTTTCTTCAACACCACATAATTTTCAAAAAACCCGATCTCATTACCAAATCTCGTACCCTCCATAAACTCATTAAAGTTGGCATGAACCGCCCGCAGCGCATTTACATTTACTATATACAGTGGCTTAAAATGCGAATTGGAGGGATAATCTTTATAAATTCCCGTCACCATCACATCGATCTCACGGTCCTGTGTACCCCAGAAATGTTTTACTGAAACTACCTGGCCGATAGGATCATTTTTGCCAAACAAATTCCTGGCACCTGTTTCACTTATCACCATGCTATTATGGTGCTCAAACATTTTTTCTTTATTGCCCCTGGCGATGTCAAATTTCAATACGTCATCAAACCCCGGTTCTGCCCACCTGATCTCCTCTGTAAGAATTATCCTTTCCTTTGCTTTATGATTCAGCGAGGTGGGATAGCCGATATAAGCGATCCGCGCGGCATGGATCACTTCGGTTCTTTTATCTTTTAATTCTTTTACCCAAAAACCTGGTGAATCCGTATTGTCAAAAGAACGTCCATCACTATTGGCCCAGGTACTCCCGATACGGTAGGTGTTGGTGTAATACGGATGCATGACATCATACCTCAGTTCATCACTCACATAGAGAAAGATCAGGATAGAACTGGCGATTCCCAAAGCAAGTCCAAACATGTTGAGAAAAGAAAAAAGTATTTGCCGGCGAAAATTGCGCAAGGCAATCAGAAAAAAATTACGTAACATAGAAGTTGTATTAATAGAAAGGAAATTACATCGCTACACTATCCTTATCCTACCGCACCGATAAGTTCGGTAATCTTTTAAGCCTGTCGTGTTAAGGATAATAGAATAGAAGGTGAAGCCCTTTTCTTTATAGCTGAATCACCCTCTTTGTTGCCTGGAGACGGGTTGTTCGTTTTTTTTGAATTGCGATGGAGTTGTTCCGGTCACTTTTTTGAACACATCATTGAAGGCAGAAAGGGAATTGAATCCTGCATCATACGCTATAGATGCGATCTTTTGATTGGAATATTCCGGGTCAAGTAACAAGCGTTTTGCTTCGTTCACCCGGTATTGATTGATGTAATCGTAAAATGATTGCCCGGCTCTTTCATTCAATACCTGCGAAACAAAATGCCGGTTACTATTGACCATCGTGGCCAGTTTTTCGATCGTGATTTCCGGATCAAGAAATATTTTCTGCTGCTGCATCAATTGTTCGAGTACCGTCAAAATACGACTTGCTTCATCTTCCTTTAATCCCGTATTGGCATATTTCTCCGACCGTTTATGTATGATCAGTTTAGGCGGGATGGTCAATACCGGCACTGTCTTCTGTTGCCAGTCATCCTTTACCGCAGCGGAAAATAATACGGGTTTATTAATCGCTTCATAACTGATCCAGTAAATAAAAAGGCTAAGCAACACAAAACCCCACCGCAAAAAATGCAGGGTCGGATGATACTGGTACATGAAATAGATCAAGAATGAAATAGTAGTACAAACAAAAAAAGATACGATGACAAACTTTCTCAACCAAAGCATCCGTAACTGGCCAATGTTTGAAAAATAATCTTTTATTCGTTCAAAATGACGTTGCCATTCGGCTAAAGCCAAATAATGGTATACCACCAGGCTGCCTATTTGTAGGGTGGCTCCGCCTGCACCATAAAATAAAAACTGTACCCAGTCTGAAAAAAAATATCGGTCAGTTAAAAATATGATCCCCGCTATAAAAACAAATGGAATAAAATGCAACGCATCCCAGAACCGCTGTGATCTTCGTTGCTTCAGAATATTCCTGGTGAATAAGTACACCAGCGGACCATACAACAGCGGAAGTTTGGAAGAAATGGAATAATAAGCCGTCAAATTGTCCATCAGCCAAACCTTACTGATCACTTTAAATAAAACCTGGGCTATCATCACCAGCAGGTAAGTGATCAGAAACCCATACCCGATTTGATGGGATCTTTTTTTTATAAGCAGCATTGACAACAGGAAGCCTTGTAAACCGCCGAATAGCAATAAAAAGATGTTTACCTGGTTGGACATGCCGCTACCATTTCGAAAAAGTTCGGCATTAATTAATTACGGTAAAAGAGAAATTGGATGAACGGCGCCGGATCGTTAGGCCAGGTAAGCCCCTTTTACTGTATCGCCATCTACTTCAACAAATATATGCTCCTGCAACGTAGTAGCGATGGAAAGACCCACATAATCGGAACGAACGGGAAAAGAATTATGGCTGCGTTCCACCAGTACCAAAGACTGGATCTTTTTAGGATGATAAGCCAGGAAAGGCTTTAAGGAATAGAGTAATGTTTTGCCGCTGTTGGCCACATCATCAATAACAATGATGACCTTATCGTTAAAATCAACGGATTTACTTAGAACAATATCTTCGGGTAGTCTTTTATCCAGTGTAATAGTAATCAGCTCGGTTTTTACATCCGCTATTTCATGGATCATTCGATGAATATTCCGGGCCACCACACTTCCACTTTCCCGGATACCCGCAAGTATGAGTTCTTTCTCTTCCTGGTTGTTCTCCATGATCTCCAGGGCCATCCGGCGCATTTTTTGTTCGGCTACGGCCTGGTTGAGTATATATTTCTTTTCAACAGTTGTCATATAAACATATTTGAGTCATTTAAAATACAACCCGTAAATTAGCGATTGTATTTAAACACTATGCAAATAGCACAACAAATTTTATTCGCCCTTCTCAGTATCATTGCTATCGGGCTATTCTCCAAAAAAGCGAAAGAGATCATCCGCAATATTAAATTGGGCCGTGATGAAACGATCAACGACAACCCGGGTCAACGTTGGAAAAACCTGTTGCTGCTGGCTTTTGGTCAAAAGAAGATGTTTCGGAATCCGCTGGTAGCCGTATTACATTTTTTGGTGTATGCAGGCTTTATTATTATTAATATAGAGGTGCTGGAAATTGTGCTGGATGGCATTTTTGGAACACATCGTTTATTCGCTCCCTTTCTCGGCGGTTTCTATACGATCCTGATCAACTCATTTGAAGTATTAGCCGTATTGGTATTGCTGGGTTGTTTGGTCTTTTTGATCCGGAGAAACGGCATCAAACTCAAACGATTTATCAGTAACGACCTTGACGGATGGCCACGTAGTGACGCCAATTATATTTTGATAATAGAGATCGTGTTAATGGCTTTGTTTCTCCTCCTCAATGCCAGTGACACTTTGTTACAAACAAGAGGCGTTGAACATTACTCGGCTCATTCTACAGGAGATTTTGTTTTTTCGCAATTTCTTCATCCCCTATTGAATGGAATGAGCAATGAAGGATTGGTGATGGTTGAACGAGCCTCCTGGTGGCTGCATATCATCGGCATTTATGCTTTCCTGAATTATTTACCTTATTCCAAACATTTGCATATCATCCTTGCTTTCCCGAATACCTGGTATGGAAGATTGCAGCCCATGGGTAAAATGGAGAATATGCCGGCTATTCAAAATGAAGTGCTCTACGCCATGCAACCTGAACTGGCGCCAACAAACGGGGAGCCGCCCAAAAAATTCGGCGCTAAAGATATTGCCGACCTGGGCTGGAAGAATTTGCTTGATGCTTATAGCTGTACCGAGTGTGGCCGCTGCTCCGCGGCATGCCCTGCCAATGTTACGGGCAAATTATTGTCGCCAAGAAAGATCATGATGGATACCCGGGACCGGATGGAAGAAGTGGGAAGGAATATTAGTAAGAACAAAGAATTTAAAGATGACGGCAAAACTTTGCTTCATGACTATATTTCAGTAGAAGAACTTCGTGCCTGTACTACCTGCAATGCCTGCGTACAGGAATGTCCTGTCAGCATCAGTCCGCTGGATATTATTTTACAATTGCGTCGCTACCTGGTCATGGAAGAAAGCAATTCTCCGCAGGAATGGGCCGCCATGTTTGGCAATGTAGAAAATAATTTTGCCCCCTGGAAATTTTCTCCGGATGAGCGGGATAAGTGGACCGAGGAGGTATAAATAATTCCCCGCTAATCTCAAATCATACTAAAATAATAAACAGAATTGTACATTCGCCAAATTGTGTACTTACGAATAAGGCAACAATTCATCATGACTATTATCACCCGAAAGACCCGGTTTTATTTCCTCTCCTTTCTTAAGCATGACTTCAAAGCCAGTATCACCGTTTTCTTTGTAGCATTACCGCTTTGTCTTGGTATTTCGCTGGCATCGAATGCACCTCTCTATTCTGGTTTAATATCAGGCATTGTCGCCGGGCTTATTGTCGGCGCCCTCAGTAAATCGCATATCAGTGTAAGCGGACCGGCTGCCGGGTTGACGGCTATTTGCGCTTCCGCCATTACCGAGCTCGGAAGTCTTGAAATTTTCTTTTTATCAATAGCTACAGCGGGATTGATCCAGGTATTGCTGGGAGTATTTAAACTAGGAGGGTTTACCCATTTTATCCCTTCCACGGTAATAAAGGGAATGCTGGCAGCCATCGGTATCATTCTTATCTCCAAACAGATCCCTTTATTATTGGGATATGACAAAGCCGATTTCTGGACCAAAGAATTATTCAACGTTTTTTCATTGGACCATGGTTTTGAGCATGTAAAAAATATCTATTCTAACAGTTCGGCCGGCGCCATTGTTATCGCATTACTTTCTTTAGGGCTATTGATAGCCTGGAAAAGAACATTGGCAAAAAGGATTGCCTTCTTACCAACCTCCTTTGTATTGGTAATATTCGGCATATTGATGGCACTATTATTTAAAAGCATACCGGCGCTGACTTTAAAAGAGTCACAATTTGTAAGCATACCGGGTGATATGTTCGCAGAGATCAAATTACCCGATTATCGTTCTGTTTTTACCAACGCTGCCATCTGGAAAAATGCCATCATCATTTGCATCGTCGCTACCCTGGAATCATTGCTGAGCATTGAAGCCGTTGATAAAATAGATCCCTACAATCGCATCACACCACAAAACAGGGAACTGGTGGCGCAAGGAACGGGAAATTTCATCAGCGGATTGCTGGGTGGATTACCTATTACTGCAGTTATTGTCCGCAGCTCCGCCAATGCTGAAGCTGGCGCAAGAACAAAATTGTCCGGTATATTTCATGGTCTATGGCTTTTCATATTTGCTTTCTTTGCCGCCTTCCTCCTGAATTTAATTCCATATTGTGTACTGGCCGTTATCCTGGTAAGAACTGGTTATAATCTTGCAAAGCCTAAGATGATCCGCTCGGTATATAAGTTGGGACGGGAACAGTTCATGCCATTTATTGTCACGGTCGTTGCCATCCTGTTCAGTGACCTGTTGATCGGGGTAGGCATCGGCGTAGCTTATGCCGCCTATTATATTTTTAAAAATACCTATAAGGCGGGTTTTACACTGCAAAGAAAAAAGGAGGGTCATTCCAATCATTATTATTTCAGGCTGGCAATCAATGTCAGCTTCATCAATAAGAAAAAACTAAAAGATGAATTGGAAAAGATACCTGACTATTCTATTGTGGACATGGACGGATCACACAGCGTATACATAGATTACGATGTAATAGAGGTCATCAACGAATTCAAGGCAAAGGCCCATCATAAACATATCGAACTACATTTGCAGGGCATCCCGGACGTAGAAACCATCGGGGCTCATTAAATAAAAACAAAATGACAATTGCTTCATTTCCGTTCCAAACCTTCAACTGGTCTTCCGTTCCCAAAACAGAGCATAAAGGTGACACAGGTATGGCTTACTGGCAAACACAAAAGCTAAACGACATTCGTGTTCGTTTGGTTGAATATTCGTCGGGATACAAAGCCGATCACTGGTGCAAAAAGGGCCACGTGCTATATTGCTTTGAAGGAGAAATGGAAACAGAACTGGAAGATGGCCGTATCATGCCGCTCACTGCGGGGATGTGTTACCTGGTGGGAGATAATAATGAAGCACACCGTTCGTCAACCAAAACAGGTTGCAAATTATTTATTGTCGATTAAGACAATCTTTCTTCAGCACTGGGACCATACATACCCGGCACGGGAATATCCATCATCTTTAAAAATGTTCTGCCAGGCAGATTTGATAACAGAACCTCATCACGGGTGTTTGTCTTTATGGGTTATTTTTTCTATTCCTTCTTCGATCCTATCCATGTGCCCTTCGATTTTCTTTGTCACTTCTTCCGGATGATCCAACTGGTGAACGGCGCCCTTCTTTCTCCACATCTTCCATATTTGTATGAGCGCTGTAAGGGTAAAAATGCCCCCAATGATCCAGTTGAGGACATGCTGGTTATTATTGATCTTATCGGCAATGAACTGGCCGCCGAAAATAAAAAGAAGGTTACCGATAAATGTTCCAATACCGATGCCTATAATATAAATATTGTAGTGATCATTCCGGGGTAGCAATACTTTTTTAGTGAACAGTACGGTGCTCCACCCAAACCAGAAGGGAATCTGTACGGGATTCACCGCACTCATCGTAAATCCCAATAGTATATTCGGCATATTACTGCTAAGAATAATATTCTTTCCCACCGTAGGATGAAGCGCCGCATAAAAGCTGGTAGCCGCCAATGCCAGTACCACGATCAGTGTAACCCATTCGAGTATACGAAATATCTTTTCCTGTTTCCTCACCCAATCCATGGCAACGAGTGAAAGACGTACGTAGAAGATCTCCGCCGTCAGCGATCCGACGGAGAAAAGTATAGCGGCATAAATTCCATCGGAAACGGATATCTGCATCGCCGCAATGTTCAACGTACCCAGGGGAAGGGAACCGAGAAAACTGACAAGCATGCCGGTAAAGAAAATTTTCAGCAGAGGGTGCATAAAACGAAAATACGAAGAGAAGACCGAAAGTCCGGAAGACCGAAGTCCGCAGGAACCATTCCGCTTTTGTAAAATGTCTCCCGACTTTCTGACCCGATAGCTATCGGGTTCGGACTTCTGACTACTTAATCATATTTCTCCAGCATCTTAAAATGCCCGCTTGATTTTTTTAAAAAGTCCCAGCCTCTTTTGAACGACCAGTAAGGAACGCCATTCTTATGATTATACCGGCTGATCTTGTACAGCGCTTTCCAATGAGTAAGTAAGACGCCATAAGCTTTCCATAAACTCATTCCGCAATCATAAATATGGTTCGGCTCGGCGCCACAGCCGTTAAATTCAAGAATGAGAAAATTTTTTCCATTCTTCAGGTCTTCAACGGATGTTGTTTTAATATCATAGCGACCATAGAAAAACTTATCGGTATAATGGCTCAGCTCATCAAATACTTTATGCAGCTTTTCATCGATCTCCTTGTGCAGGTTGGTAAAATGTGCCCCCCTGTTGTGATTACCGGCATAGGATAAAAAGAATATTTCATCTTCCGGAATTATCCTTTCAAAGCGATGGCCGTGACGATGTTCCATTTCCTCCATCCTGAATTTCGCCCGGGGGTGGATTTCGATCAGTTCTCTCAGATTCGATGTTCCGTTTCCTTTTACCTGCAGCAATTCCTTATCAATAAAACCGCTCACTGTACCTTTTGGCTGATCAGGATAGCGATAATAAAATACGCTTACCTCTACCGGCAATTCGATCAGATCCTGGACAATATATTCGACCGGTATTCTTTCATGATATTTGATCAGTTGAACTTCTGTTTCAATTTTCCGGAACAAAATTCCTTTCATTCCAACATCCGGTTTAACAATAAACGGATATTCAAAACCTGCTTCCGTGATCTTCCTTCTAACTTCTTCGTAGGGCAAATCATGCATGATATAAATAGTGCGGGGCACCAGGTGAGGAGGCAACTGGTCATACATTTCTTTTTTTCCTTCTCCTTCAAAACTGCCAAACGTAATCGTGGGATTAGACGAACTGAAGAACCAAATGGACCTGCTTCTCAAACAATACCAGAACCAAACCGGGCTGATAGGTGCGTACAGTACATAAAAGTTCCATAGTTCCCAACTAGCTATACGTTTAAAAAAATTCTTCATACTCATCAGTATCGACAAAAATAAAGCACGGACTAATAGGATTGGGAAAAGATTTCACGGATCCCTTTCTTTTAGCATATCGCTCTTTTTCTTGCACCCACCAGTTTATCCTTAAAATTCATCGATACAAAACATAGCAAGAAAAAATAGCATCAAGAGACCATGTCGCGAATTTGCGTTTAGTATCCTGCCATCGTTGCGATTTAAAAATATCGTCGAATCAATAATAAATCCGATATTCCGTGATAGATTTGAAATAAATTTTGATTGCATGAATGTTCCAACTGTTGCTGAGCTATTGGCCGGCGGACAATCGCCTGAAGTGCTTTTTTGGGTGGGCTGCGCCGGTAGTTTTGACCAGCGTGCACAAAAGATTACTAAAGCTTTTGTTACTATTCTCAATAGAGTTGGAATCAATTACGCTATCCTTGGCAAAGAAGAAATGTGCACCGGTGATCCGGTTCGCAGGGCCGGCAATGAGTTCATGTTCCAGATGATGGCATACCAGAACATACAGGTATTGAATAATTATGGTATTAAAAAAATTGTTACTGCCTGCCCCCATTGTTTCAATACGATCAAAAATGAATATCCTGAACTGGGTGGAAACTATGAAGTGATCCATCACACGGTGTTCCTTCAACAACTCATCGACGAAGGAAAAATAAAATTAAAAGATGGCGGAGCCTTTAAAGGCAAAAAGATCGTTTATCATGACAGTTGTTATTTAGGTCGTGCCAACAATATATATGAAGCGCCCCGAAAAGTACTGGAAGCCCTGGATGCAGAGCTGGTAGAAATGAAACGTTGCCGCAGCAATGGTTTATGTTGCGGCGCCGGAGGTGCACAGATGTTCAAAGAAGAAGAAAAAGGGATAACCAGAATAAATATTGAGCGGAGTCATGAAGCTATTGAAACCGGTGCATCTATCGTTGCAGCCGCCTGTCCTTTCTGCAACACCATGATGACGGATGGAGTTAAATTGGCCGAAAAAGAAGACACTGTAAGAGTATTGGATGTAGCGGAGTTGGTAGCGCAGTCCATGTAAGTCCTATCAAAGCGTTAATGAATTTTCATAATTGGTCTCCCCGAATTTTATGCTGTAATTTAGCAGCATGAAATTGGATTATAAATACCTCCTCGACGATAATTTTCATCCTGATTCAAGAGGATGGATCTACCAGGCCAGCCGGGTTTTCTCCCTGCAGGAAGCGCTGGAAATTGAAGAGTTGCTGAATGAATTTGCCGCGCAATGGAAAAGTCATGGCACTCCGGTGAAAGGAGCCGCTTATTTATTTTTTGGTCAATTCATCGTATTGATAGCCGACGAAACAGCCACCGGTGTTAGCGGTTGCAGCACGGATAGTTCTGTACGACTGATAAAAGATATTGAACAAAGGTTTACCGTCAATATGTTTGACCGAACTACTCTTGCCTTTATAGTAAAAGAAAAAGTTGAGCTATTGCCCCTTTCCCAATTGCAGTATGCAGTTGACAATGGATTTGTCAGCACCGATACTTTGTATTTCAATAACCTGGTGCAAACAAAGGAGGAATTGGAAAACAAATGGATCATACCGCTGAAGGACAGTTGGCTGAAGAACAGAATAAGGCTGAAGGTGGAAAATTAACAATCCAGGGCAGCTCAGGAAATTGGACTAATAATTTGTGTTGTTTTACCGACCTAAAAACGCAACCTACCGACCATTTATCAATCTTAACCAAAGTCTTCTGACACTCTGTCACAATCTCCATATTAGATAGTATATTTGCCTCCCGAATTTTATTGGGATAAATTTTTCGAGGTATGCTTGATTTGGCGACAGATAAAGTGCATGATGAAACTAAGCAGGGGGAAGCCTATGCCCCTTTTTCAAATGATCTAACTGTTTATCGTAAAAGGTTTTATATAGAGAGTTACGGCTGCGCCATGAACTTCGCGGACAGCGAAGTAGTGGCTTCTATTTTACAGAAAGTAGGCTTCGGCGCCACTAAAAATGTGGAGGAAGCCGACCTGATATTCGTCAATACCTGCTCCATCCGTGAAAAAGCTGAACAAACCGTCCGGAAAAGACTGACCGAATTTCGAAAACTCAAGAAGGCAAGGCCTGGCACTTTGGTCGGCGTTCTGGGATGTATGGCGGAAAGGTTGAAGTCGAAGTTCCTGGAAGAAGAAAAGTTAGTAGACATAGTTGTGGGACCGGATGCTTATCGCTCATTACCGGGACTGGTGGAAGAAGCGGAAAGCGGTCAGAAGGCGATCAATGTTTTATTAAGCCGTGATGAAACCTACGCCGATATTTCTCCCATTCGTTTGAACAGTAATGGTATTTCCGCTTTTGTTAGCATCATGCGGGGGTGTAATAATATGTGCTCTTTTTGCGTAGTGCCTTTTACAAGAGGCCGTGAAAGAAGCCGGGACGCTGAAAGCATTATTAACGAGTGCAGGGAACTTTTTGAAAATGGATATAGGGAAGTAACCTTGCTGGGACAAAATGTGGACTCCTATTATTACGTTGACAACAATAAGCAACAGGCAGTTGGCAATGAGCAATTGGCGACAGGGTATAGCCAACCTGAAAAGGACAATGCCATTACTTTCGCTATGCTATTGGAAAGAGTGGCTCTTATCTCACCGTTGCTGAGAGTTCGTTTTTCTACTTCCCATCCAAAAGATATC
>JANOCH010000364.1:0-5555 GCA_031412015.1 Chitinophagaceae bacterium | reverse complement strand
CCAGCATTCCAGGGGCGAAGAAACTTTTTAGAAATGAATTTCCAGGTCAACATATCATTGCTCCACCAGTAACCCCATTGATTAGTAGAAAATAAATAATAATCACCTCTGTAATTAACGATGACGGGGTCGGCGGTAGCGCGGTGTCTGCCCCATTCGCTAAAGTTTGGAATGGGGGTATAGCCATAATCAATATTGATCGGGTTGCAATATGTTTTTTGTTGGGAAAAACCATCAACGGTTATGGTCAAAACAGAGATAACTAGTAAAAGCTTTTTCATTTCTTTTTGGTATTAGATTTAAATCCGACCGGTTCCCTTTCTTCCCATTTTTTTTGTTCGGTTTTATCGTCTAACAAATTTTCCAGCGCATTATAGATTTGGTTAAGTTGTCCGTTGTGATTGTCCACCGTTTCCCGAAGCTCCTTTAGTTGCGATGCCAGGTCCTTATAATTGATAGCAAATTGTCTTAAGGCAATGAAAGCCCTTACGATTGCAATATTCATTTTAATTGCCTTCTCGCTTCGCAGCACAGAGGCCAGCATAGTAACTCCGTGTTCGGTAAATGCAAAGGGCAAATATTTTGGGTATTTTCCACGACCCTCTTTTTCTAAGGTCACAAATTGTGACCTTAGAACCTCCCATTCTTCTTTTTTGAGCTGAAACATAAAATCTTCAGGAAATCTTTCTCTATTTCTCTTTACAGCCTGGTTAAGTACCTTGGTTTCAACCTCGTATAGCTCCGCCAGGTCAAAATCAAGCATTACCTTTTGACCCCGTATTTCATAAATTTTACTATGGATAACAGATAATTGCATTTTTTATCCTTGTATGCGGTCACAAATTGTGACCTTAGAAGTTATACAAAAACTATCTTATTTTCCTCAACAACAATTGATCAACACTCCATTTTCCCGAACCGGTAAAAAAGAAAACCAGTCCGAGCAACACGAATAAAAAAGGATGCTGATCCTCGTACCACACTTTTCCATGACCGACAAAAAAAGAGACATAGATCATAGTAAAAATAAGCACCAGCGATGCCAGCCGGGTAAACAGGCCGATCAATAAAAATATACCCGCTATTAATTCAGCGATCTTTCCCATATAGACCATGAAGGCAGGCGATGAAAATCCCTTAAAAGAATCCCAGGTCAGGTAGCCACTCATTATTTCTTTATCGAACACTTCCCAACCATGATAGATCATAAAAAAGCCGACAATGATCCTTACAAAACATAATCCGGTCGTTTGCCAAAGGGGTGATGCTGAAAAAATTTTATTCATTTTCATTTACTTTTTAATCACTTTCAAATCTTCCACCTCCCTGCAATACTTTGAATGGTTGCTGTATTCTTTGAGCTTCTTTAACAAAATCATCTACATCGGCTGTATTAAAGGTAAACATATCATAATGGCAGGGAATAACGGTTTTTGCCTGAATTGCTTTACCAAGTTGAGCCGCCTCTTTGCCATTTAAATTGCCAGCCACTTTTCTTTCAGGCTTGTCACCATTAATTGGGAGCAATGCAACGTCCACAACAAATGGTTTAAGTAAATCCACCATGCCCTCAAACCACAATGTATCTCCACTATGATAAATTCTATGATCTCCAAATTCAATCACATATCCCATGTATTTACAATGCCCCGTCTCATCTCTTTCTATTTCATTGTGCCTGGCAGGTATTCCGTGAAAAGTAAAACCATCCATTGTTACCTGTTGCCGGTCATTTAACCCAACCGGGTAATTTTTTTCGCATTCCACTCTCTGAATTACAAAATTCCTGTTGGCCTCCGGGATGATAAAATTTATTGCCGGGTTGTTTTTCAATACTGGTACCAGCGTCTCGGCATCCAAATGATCTGTATGATTATGACTGGATGTTACTATCGAAATATTTTTAAGTAATTCCGGTCTTATCACCAACTCACTCATTCTTGTATGCGGCTTATCGGTAGCTGCGTACTTCTTTGTCAGTGAGTCAGACAAATAGGGATCTATCAGAACCCTTTGTTTTTTCCATTGTAATAAAAAACCACTTTGCCCCAACCACCATAAATAAAACTGATCGCTGTCAGTCAAAAATGAATCCATTTCTGCCAGCAGGTCTTCATCTTTCTTTATTGCAGGGATCAGCGTCATAGATTTTCCCTTACTTTTTTTGCACCTTTTACCATATTAATTAACTTTTGCCTGGATGCCCATCTCGCCGTCTGGCTCAAACCACAATCTGGCGCCACCGACAATTTTTCTGCGGGTATATATTTCATGCACCGGTTAATTCTTTCCACCACATCCTCCACCGATTCGATATAATAATTTTTCACATCAATGATTCCAACAGCCACGTGCATCTTTTCGGCAAATGGTTTAAGTAATTCTATCTCGGCAAATTCACGATTTGCCATTTCAATGTGAATTTCATTCACATCCAAATCTAAAAAATCAGGTAACATTGGTTTAATACTTCTGTAGCCAACCGGATGACCTTTAAAATTGCCGAAACATAAATGTGTACTTAAATTGCACTTGCCAACAATTGGTTTTACGGTACGATTAAAAATGTCAACAAACCTCTTCGTGTCTTCCTTATAAGCATAGCAGCTCATGGAAGGTTCATCAACCGTTATTTCGGTACAGCCTGCAGCCACCAGTGATTCCAGTTCAGTCCGCACGATCGGCAGCAACGCTTCTGTTATGGCATAACGGTCTTTGTACTTGTCATTGGGCAATAATCTTCCGCTCAGGGTGTAAGGCCCGGGTACGCTTGCTTTTAAAGTTGGCCCGGCAGGTGCAAATTTTTTCAAACGTAAAAATTCTTTTACCGCTCCTAACCCGTTGGGTGCAATTAATTCGCCCACGATATTATTTTTTCCACGCTGGTCATGTGCTGGTGGGCCAAATTTCCTGGTTTCAGTTTCATTATTTTCAATTCCTTTTATAAATCCATAAAAAGATAAATTAAAATCCAACCGGGTTTGCTCCCCATCAGTAATTACCTCCAATCCCGCTGTTACCTGGTCATGTATAGCAGCTATCACGGCGTCTTCGATCATTTCTTCTATATCTGCCTTACCAAATTTGTCAAGATTTTGCGAAGCAAACTCTAACCATCCCGGGAAAGGATAGCTGCCGACAACAGTTGTGCGGATGGGAATTACCTGCATGATTTTCTACATTTTTATTGGTGAAGTAAATAGTTGCCTGGGGCTATTGAAATCATTTGTTCATAATATTTCACTAAACCCATATTCCAATCTGTCAAATGAACTTTATTGAGCTTTTCCCACATCCCTGTATAATGCCGACATTCTTTGCGAATGTTCATCATAAGCACTTTCAAATAATTGTTTTGCTTTTTCATCCCCTACGATGGCGGTTGCCGTCAATACTTTTGGTGGTTGCCCGGCTTCGGTTAATAGTTTTGCTACTTCTGCTTTAATGCTGTTGACAATTAAAATACCGCCCACTGTTGAACCCGGGGAGACGGGCGTTTCCAAGCCATCAATATAGATCATTGAATCCCCGACAGGGGCGCCCGTGTCCAAAATAATGTCAGCAAAGTCACTTAATTTTTTGCCATCAATTCTTTTGCTCCTGCTTTTTAAAGAATGTTCTTTTGTAATAATGGCAACCGTCCTGATCTTTTTCTTTTGAAATATTTCTGCCATCTCAATCGGGACGATATTGCTTCCGCTGGATGATACAATCAATGCGCAATCACTTTCGCTTAACGAAAAATTTCTTAGAATTCTTTCGGCCAGGCCTGGTACGTTTTCCAAAAACATGGCCTGTCGTTGCCCGTTAGCTCCTGTTACATTGTTATGAAAGGTCAACGATAATTCGACGATCGGATTAAAGCCCGGAAAAGAACCATACCGTGGCCACATTTCTTCTACCATGATGCGACTATGGCCGGAACCAAACAGGTGAACTACCCTGCCTGCTAATATACTTTCCGCGAACCATTGCGCTGCCTGCTTAATATGTTGCTGCTGCGCTTTGACTTTTTCAATTATTGACGAACATTTTTCCAGGTATAATTCCGTAACATTCATAGTTTAATTTTTTCTCTTTGAGCACTAAGAGCATTCATGGCAAAACACGCAGCCCCAATAGCTCCGGCCATATCACCATAGTTTGCTTTTACGATTTCTGTTTTGTTTCCACCGGGTCTCCATTCATATTGATTCATAAATTCTTCCAATAGATCAAACAAATCACTGCCAGCCTGTGTGATTCCCCCACCTAGTACAATTACTTCCGGTGACAGAATATTGCCAACCGAAGCAAGACCGATTGCCAGTTGTCGAACGGATTTAAGCCAAATTTCCTTTGCATTAGCGTCTCCATTCCTATATGCCTCAATCAATTGATGGGTTGATATAAATTTTCCCTTGCTGCGTTTTTCAATGGTACAGTTACCCATACATTCTTCCAGGCTTCCGGGCATTCCCGTTACATCACAATCTCCTTCATCATCAATGACCATATGACCAATATGACCCGCTTTGTTAAATAATCCCTGGTAAGGTTTGCCGTCTATCAGTATTGCCCCGCCAACACCGGTTCCCAATGTCAGCATCACGACATGTCTTTTGTTCCTGGCGGCTCCAAATTTTGCTTCGCCCATCATAGCTGCCACCGCGTCGTTCAAAACATAAGTCGGCTGATGCAAAAAATTCGTCCAGTTGAAGTTTTCCAGTCCTTGCATACGGCCGGGCATAAAAGCAATAGCTGTATTTTCATCATTAGGCAAACCGGGTGCTGAAATACCTATGCCGAATTCATCGAGGTTTAGTGTTGCCTGCAACTCTTCTACACTGGTGGCAATTGTTCTTTTCCAATTGCTATCATCACCGTCATTGGTGGTATGATACGATTGGTGCAATACATTTCCATCAGCATCAATAGCTACTGCTTTGATTCTTGTTCCACCCAAATCTATTCCTATGGTTATATTATTGTTCAACACTAAATCATTTTACCTACCCGTTTTCACAGATTGGGGATTTGTCCTTCACTAACACTCCAGCCACCATCTACAGCCACCACCTGGCCAGTCGTAAATTTTGATTGTTCGCTCATAAAATACAGAGCGAGTCCATCTAAATCTGCTGGCTGGCTAATTCTTCCGCCATCCAACGGTTGTTTTGTTTTGATGAATTCTCTTATTGCCTCATCTTTTGACGCCCGATGCGCCATCGGCGTTTCTACCAAACCGGGTGCAATAACGTTTACCCGGATATTGTCTTTCGCATAATACGCTGCAATGGATTTTGAAAATCCGATGATAGCCGATTTCGCAGCGGCATACGCATGGGTGGAAAAAAAGGTCGGCGACGGTGAATAGCCCAATACAGATCCCATATTTAAGATCGTTCCTCCTTTTTTCAACTCAAGAAATTTTTTTACTGCCGCCTGGTTGGATAACATCAATGAAGTAAGATTTAGTTCCATTGTCTTATTCCAGCCTTCTAACGTTAACTCGTGCAAAGGTCCGTCACCCATTCTTCTTCCACTGCCCCCAGCCACATGATATAGCCCGTCAA
>JANOCH010000363.1:0-1828 GCA_031412015.1 Chitinophagaceae bacterium | reverse complement strand
GTAAAAAGAAATACTCTTACAACAGGCAACTGACAAAAAAAGAAGAAAGATATTTGGAAGCCACTTACCTGGCGATGGATGATGAGGAAAGCAATTATAAAGGATTGTATCCAATTGACGGGAAAGGCTTTATTTCCAATATGCCAAGCCGTGAAGACAAAGATTATACCTTCCAGCTGGATTTTTTTTCAACCGAAAAAAAGAAGCAATGGACCTACACACCCACCGCAGGAGGTAAAAAATTCGCCGGGGATTACCTTGGTTGTTATAACGGCGTTGTTTTTATAGAAGTATTGAAATATACGGGCATGATGGATCAAAACCCTGAATCAACTATTCTTGGATTGAGCCTTGAAACCGGGAAGCAGGTTTTTGAAAAATCAACCTACGAGGGAAAATATAAATTTTATCCGGCAAGTATGACCGTAATAAATAACGGCAAAGCCGTTGTCTTTGGTGAATATTTTAATCCGAATGGAAATATTATGAAGGATAAGTCATTAGGGTTTGCGTTTTGGGGAATAGATGAGAAGGGAGTCACGCTGAATGAAAAATATTGCGCCTGGGACCTGGAGTTGGGAAAATTTTTGAATGTAAGCTCAAAAGGCAAGATTGAGGATTTTGGTTTTATGTACCTGCATAATATGATTCAGACGGCTGATGGAAATATTTTCGCCATTGGTGAAGGATATAAAAAAGTCGCCAGTGGTTTAGGCATCGCGGCAAAAGTATTGTCAATGGGAAGGAGCAATGGTGTAAGCACCGTAAAAGTGAAGGTAACGGATATGATACTGATCAAATTTGATAAAGATTTTAATGTTAAAGATGCTAAGATCTACGACAAAAATTCAAATACACAGGAATTGCCGGGTGGTATGGAATTTACCAGCACACCACTGATAGGCAAACTCCTGAAATATACTTTTGGTGAATTTGATTATGCTTACTCACAGACCAATAAGGAAAATACTTCTTTCACGATTTGCTATAGTGATTATGTACGAGGTAAAGATTATAAAGGAGGAACTTTCAATTCGATCAGTTATAATGAAGGTAAAATAACGACCGACAAGATAAATACAAAATCAGACGCTACACGCTCTGCTGTAATGCCGGGCAAACAGGGGCAAGTGCTTATCATGGATTATTATAAAAAAGCAAAAAGAATTGATGTGCATTTTGAAAAGCTAAACTAGAGAGCTCAAAAGAGCAAAAGAGAAAAGGAGACGACGGCCCGCCAATTAGGTAGGCCGTCTCTTTTTTTGGCGACAGCAAATAAGTTTTGATGTCTTACTAGTCCGAAATAAAAAGAGGGCGGCTGAATTTTAACCACCCTCCTTTAACTCCTTATCTCTTTTAAGCTCTTTGCAGCTATTAGCCGGGCATACGAGAAATATATTTTTCTATCTGTTTTATTTGATCTACAATTTGCTGCGTTTTTGGTTTCAGCGCTTTAGTTTTGCGGAAAAAATCTTTGGCCGCCCGGAATTCCCGTTTATTCATCATGATGCTGCACATTTGCAGATAAGCGGCGGCTTCATTTTCTTTATCCGGCAGTCCTTTGCGGATAGCGGAGCGGATATAATTCTCCGCTTGTTTCAGGTCGTTCTTTTGCATGGAGAGCATACCCATTTGCAGGAGGCTCGCTCCTTCGGCTTCTTTCATTGGCATGCCCAGGTCAAGACCTTTTTTCATCATCTTTTCAGCGCCATCAAAATCCTGCTTCATCATCGCAATATTTCCCTTTAAAGTATAATACACAGAACGGATAGGCTTATATAAGAGGTTAGGAAATTTAATGGAAGCCAATACTTTTTCGGCGCCATCC
>JANOCH010000362.1:0-8443 GCA_031412015.1 Chitinophagaceae bacterium | reverse complement strand
CCGGGTGAACGATCTGCGGGTTGCTTTGATAAAAACCTACCCGTCCATAGACAAGATAAGATTGACCCGGCTCCAGCATTTTTTGAACCCAACTGATACCCTGGAACCAGACCAGCTCCAGGAAACCTGTTTTGTCTTTTAGTTGTGCTACCAATCTTTTGGCTCTCTTATCCCCCACCAATTCCACATTCAACAATTTACCTGCAACCTGGATGAATTCCGACTGTGGGGTAATATCGCTGATGAAACTGACCTTTGTTTTGTCTACATGCCGGAAGGGAAAATGCTCCAGCATATCCTGGAAAGTGAAAATATTGAGCTCTTTTTTCAATAACTCAGCCCGTTGCGGTCCTACACCTTTTAAATATTCAATGGGACTTGCCAGTATGGTGGATAAAGAGGAAATAAAGAATAGTTTGAGGCAAAAATAACTGAAACGTTCAAAGCAATGGATAGCCGGTGATACCCGAGGGGAATTTTTCATTTATGTTGGACCTGTACCCGGAAAAAATCAGCATTTATGCAAAAACTCATTCCCCCTTTGTACAATTCAACCTAAGAGTAAATACTAGTCCGGGTTTTCGTCGTTTTGCTTAATCATACTCATTTCCAATGGCAAAAAGGTTGAACACTTGTTTTTAAAAAGATGAATAAGGTCAGGGTGACAAAAAAATAACCCTGCACAATAAAAAACAGTTTGCATCTTTTCCAAAATCGTTCTACTTTTATGCAGAGAACCAATGATTTAAGAAACCACTATCACCACTAATGAGAAGCCATATCCACCTGTTGCAGATTCAACTGCACTTTCTTGACTACAAGTTTGCCCTGCTTTGCCTTGTTACCGCCTTTGTTGTAACACTGTTGGCTATTCCTCCCATTATCAATCTTATCAAAAGATACAAGCTATACGATATGCCCAATAGCCGGAAAGAACATTCATTACCAATACCGACAATGGGTGGCATTGCGATAGTAGGAGGTATGATCACGTCATTGTTTCTGTGGTTTCCTTTTAATAATGAACTCGGCCAGATCGCTTTCTTTTTTTCGATAGCGGCACTTTTCGGACTCGGCATTATGGATGATCTGAAAGACCTTTCAGCGAAATATAAATTCGTGGTACAAATCGGGCTGGCGTTATTAATCGCCCTATCAGGTATTCGTATCTCTTCGTTTGATGGTTTGTTTGGCATTACAGAGTTGCCGTTATCAGCTCAATACAGTTTTACTATCCTGGCGATTGTGGGCATAACCAATGCTTTTAACCTGATTGATGGTATCGATGGATTAGCGGGCGGTCTTTCATTTATGAGCCTCATAACCCTGGGTCTGTTTCTGACCATCAGCGGCGATGCCAACACCGCACTGGTAGCCTTTGCGTTAGCGGGTGGCGTGTTGGCCTTTCTATACTTCAATTTCAATCCTGCCAAGATATTTATGGGTGATACAGGCTCACTGATATTAGGTTTTGTTATTGCCGTTCTTTGTATCCGGCTACTGCAGGTAAATGTTTTTGCTCCGAATGCCATATTAAAGCATGCCCCTATGTTTGTTTTGGGAATAGTGATGATACCGGTGTTTGATACGCTGCGTGTATTTGCTGTTCGTATATGGAGAGGTCAGTCACCTTTTGTAGCGGATAAAACTCATATTCATCACCTGCTTACCAATACAGGATTTAGTCATGTTTTCGCTACACGGTTCATCTGTTTTGTACATGCATTTATCCTGATAGAAGTATATTTACTGCAATCCATCAGGCCCGAATTAACTCTTCTTTTCCTGGTTACATTTATGATCCTGATCACACTTATTTTGAAGAACAGTCGTCTGTTATTCAGAAATTCGGGCAATTTAAAACCGGTTCGGGAAACAGATTAATACTATCATACATTATTTCGATCAGTTCGATTGTTACTTTCCGATACAGAATTTACTAAATATCAGGTCCAGCATATCTTCATTACTGACCTGGCCGGTGATCTCGCCAAGGTAATGCAGACACCTTCGGATATCCAATGCTAACAGATCACCGGGAAGTTTACTATTCATTCCGGCTTTAATATCATCCAGTGATTTTTCTACTTCTTTTAATGCATGATAATGTCTTGCATTAGTGACAATAGTACTTTCTGCCTGTATCGTTCCTTGCAAAACCGCATCCACCATTTTTCGCTTTAAAGCTTCCGTGTGAAGATTTTGTTTAGCTGAAATAAAAATCATTTTTTCAAACTCGCTAAATTTCTTTCTTGAAGCCTCCTCGCCGGGTTCATCAATTTTATTGGCCAGCAACAAATAGTTTATATGTTGCCTGTCCAGTTCCGCCCTCTTTTCCGCTACTTCCGTTTTTTCATCTTTCGCGTCAAAAAGATAAAGCACCAGGTTCGCTTGTTTCATTTTTTCCAGGCTTCTTTCCACCCCGGCACTTTCTATCGTATCGGCAGTGTGTTGCCGTATACCCGCCGTGTCAATTAATCGAAAAAGAATACCATCAATATTTATCACTTCTTCTATCGTGTCTCTTGTGGTGCCCGGTATATCACTCACGATTGCCCTGTTTTCATTAAGTAATGTATTCAGTAAGGTTGACTTTCCGGCATTGGGTTTACCAATAATGGCAACACTAACACCATTCTTAATTACATTACCGAGTTGAAAGGAGCTGATCAGTTGTTTAGTCGATTCAGTTAGTTCAGTGATCAAATTATAAAAAGCCGTTCTGTCCGCAAATTCCACATCCTCTTGTGAGAAGTCAAGCTCAAGCTCAATTAATGCTGAAAAACGGATCAGTCTTTCTCTTAATTCTTTCAGCTTTGATGAAAATCCTCCGCGCATGGTATGCAAGGCTGCTTTGTGTGAAGCTTCCGTATTGCTGGCGATAACATCAGCTACGGCTTCGGCCTGTGCAAGATCTAACTTACCATTTAAGAAAGCCCGTTGCGTAAACTCTCCGGGCTTGGCCAGGCGGGCCCCCTGTTCAATACAGGCGGCGATTATCTGCTGTTGAATAAAAGGAGAACCATGACAACTGATCTCGATTACATCCTCACCGGTATAAGATTTTGGTGATCTGAAAAGGGAAAGTACCACTTCATCCAATACCTTATCTCTTTGTTTCAGGTATCCAACATGAAGTGTATTTGGCGCTTCCTGTAATAGATCCTTTGAAGGAAATAAGTCATTTACAATTTTGAAAGTATTTTTTCCACTTAGCCGGATAACGCCGATGGCTCCAATACCGGGCGGTGTTGCCAATGCGACAATCGAATCATCCCAACCTGTTAAACTGTTTATCATGCTGCTGCTCCTAACTTTCTTTTGGATTCTTCAGGGTTATAATTGTTTTCAAAAGTATCGTTGATTGTTCAGGTATAAAAACAAAAAATCCTCCCCGATTGAATCGGGGAGGATTTAGCAATCAATTTATCAACCTTACTCTTCCTGAACCTGGAAGGTGATCGGCTGTTTACGATACGCATTTACACTGCGTCCGTTTTGAATAGCCGGAGTCCAGGCCGGGCCTTTCTTAATAACCCGAACCGCTTCTGCTTCTAACCCGAATCCGTGGTTAGTAAGCGCTTTTACATCACTTATACTTCCATCCTTGCTCACCACAAACTGCACGTACACTGTATAAAGACCGGCAGGGGCGCCATTGTCAGGGCCTACCATTGCATTCAGGTTCCTTTCAAGGTATTTCCTCCATGCACTCTCTCCACCTTTGAAAGTGGCTTCGATCTCCACTTTTTCAAAGATCTTATTCTCGTCTTCCTTCTTCTCTTCCACAATACCTTTACCATCGTCTATTACCGCAGGTGCAACGATACCTTCGTCTTTGATACCCTCTTGTTTAACCACATCGATCTTCACCTCTTCCAGTTCCTTTTGTTCCGGAGGTGGCTCCTGCACTTCCTCATCTTTTACGATTTTCGGAGGCGTGAATTTAGCCATTTCGATCTTAGGAGGATCTGGTGGCTTTGGTGGCGGTGGTGGCGGTGGCTCAGGCTTCTCTTCTTCCTGTTTGATGTCCTGAATGGTAACCTCCTTAATGTTCAGGTTATTATCATCTTTGCTTTTTAAAGTGCTGGCTAAAACAGAACCTAACAAAGCCAGGATCATCAGAGAGCCTGTGATGATTAAAGCCATGATAATACGCTTATTATACGTCTTGCGCAGATCATAAGCCCCATACTCCTTATTCCTGCCTTCAAAAACAAGGTCCAGGATATCGGCCGATAGTATCTTATTGGCTTCCATTATTTAGTTATTTAAAAATTAGATGCTTTTTGGTTCTCTTTCCATAAAAGCGATAAATAAAAGCTGCTATTTATTTTTGACCTTCTGTGGCTTTAATGAGATCATTTTCTGTAGGAGCTATCTTGATCATCGCAAATCTCTTTACATTATTGATCGTCATTTCATCCAGCATATCGACCGTATTCTTATAAGTAGCTTCCTCATTGGGTTTAATAACCACCACAAAATCCCTGTCAAGATCAGATTTTTCCCAATTTGGGTCTCCTTTTTCCTTAGCCTTTGCTTTCATTTCCTCGCATTTATCATCATGTATGTGAGCTTTTATTACTTCCTGCTTTTTCCTGATGATTTCATTGCGGATTTCTTTGAAAGTTGAAGACTTAAAATTTGATCCATCGGGAGCCAATTCCCCTTCGTAAAAATAGACCTTATCTTCCTTGCCCAGCATGATTGTCAAGGCACCGGACTGCTTCACCTTGGTTTCATCCTTTTTGTCTTCAGTATCCTTCGGCATATTAAGGTCCATGGTTTTCGGAGAACTCATGGTAGCCGTAAAAATAAAGAAAGTAATAAGCAGGAAACCCAGGTCCACCATGGGTGTCATGTCTACCCGCGTAGACAATTTTTTGGCTTTCTTAACCCCTGGTCCTTTTTTGTGACCGGTATCGCCACCACCTTCTATACTTGCCATAGTAAAATGTTTTACAATTGATTTAAAAATGATTATTAGTTACCCTGCATCAATTCCTTGAACAGTTCAGTACCCTCAGGGGCTCCTTCCTGGGAAGTGATAAGGTTATATTTAAATTCCTCATTCTTTCTCATGGCATTAATAACTGCTTCAAAAGTCGGGTACTTCGAATTATTATCCCCTTTTATCAAATAGATGAGTTTGCCGCCAGCAAAGGCCTTTTTCGCCTCATCTATCCACCAAACCAATTCATTATTCAGCGTATCGAGAACAGGAATACCGGGCTGACCTACTTTCTCCTGCTGTTGCAATGGAAGATTGAGCAACTGCTTCAACCCTGTAAAAGGAACACCGATGATCGGAGTCGTTTTAAATTTTTCCATTTCAGCATCGGTCAGGCCAAGACTCCGGGTGGTATTAATTCCCTTAATTATCGATGTTAACTTGTCCAGATCCTTTGGGGCCGATATATTCAAATACACCTTGCTCTCAGGATCAATAGTAATAAGTACCGCATTTTCTTCTTTCAACATTTTTGAAGAAACTGAATTCGGGGTTTCTACTTTTACCGGCTCTGCAGGCTTGAATTTTGTAGCCATAATGAAAAAGGACAGGATCAGGAAGGCGATATCCACGAATGGAGTCATATCCGTATCCGTACTTTTCTTGGCCATTTTTATATGAGGCATATCTTACTTCTTTTTAGTATGAGATGAAAAGCTTTGCAAATTCCATACGATAACAGCATCACTCTGCTATTATTTGTATTGGGAAGCAAAACTCTGCGTCAGCGTAAAGCCTGATTCATCTATGCCATATGTAATTGAATCGATCTTAGTAGTAAATATGTTATACATGATCAATGCCAGGGCCGATGTACCGATACCCAATGCGGTATTGTACAATGCCTCGGAGATACCAACTGCCAGGGCGCTTGAATCGCTGCCACCGCCTGATTCACCCAAAGCCGCGAATGACTTGATCATCCCGATTACCGTTCCCAAAAGGGCCACCAACGTACCAACTGAAGTAATAGTAGAAAGGAATACAAGGTTCTTTTGAAGCATCGGTATTTCAAGCGCCGTAGCTTCTTCAACTTCTTTTTGTATGGCAATAACTTTTTGTTCTGTATCCATTCCGGCTTCAGTGATCATTTCTTTGTAACGGCGAAGACCTGCTTTCATAACGTTGGCAACAGAACCACGCTGTTTGTCACACTCGGATAGGGCTGCATCTACATTACGATTAGCCAAATGGTACTGCACCTTGCGGATAAAATCAGAAATAGATCCATTTCCCAACGCCTTGCGGATGGTCAGGAACCTTTCAATTGAAAACACAATCACCATTAATAACATACCGATCAACAATGGAACGATAATACCCCCTTCGTAAATTCTGTGAAATGCATCCTTTGGATGCTTATGCGCGGGCCAGAAGCCACCCTCGGCAGCAGGTTGTTCAAATCCGCTTGGATCACCCATCATAAAACGCCATATTGCATATCCTGCCAGAACACATACAATTGGAGCGATCCACGAGATAGCGTTACTACTTTTCTTTGCCTGAACGGAGGTAGCCTTAACTGATGCGGATGCAGTTGGTTTAGTCTCAGCCATGATCTTGATTTTTTAGTGTTTTTAAATGTTAATGAGCCTTATTTGAGGCTACAATGCTAATGAAAAAGTTTATACAAAAATCTTACGTCGGTATTTTTTTTACCACGGGGCTTCAAGTTAAGGATTTTTTTAAATGCAGCAACTCTCTGAAAAATAAATTGATAACAATTTTATACGAAACTTTGCCTGCATTTATTCGTAGCGAAGTGCTTCGATAGGATTAAGACGGCCTGCCTTTACTGCAGGATAAAGACCCGCTGCCAGGCCTACGATACTACATATAGCTATTCCATAAAACACCCAGTTCCATGGAACAACAAAGCCGGTATTCAACACCAGCGAGAACCCATTGCCAACCAATATGCCGAGAAATATACCGAATATCGCTCCCAGTATGCTGATGATCATCGCTTCCAACAGGAATTGCCGGCGGACCATTTTACTTTTTCCGCCAATCGCTTTTACCAACCCAACTTCCTTGGTCCTTTCAGAAACAGACACCAGCATTATATTCATCAGACCGATCGCGGCGCCTATCAGGGTAATAAAACCTATAACAGTGGCTGAAATCGTTAAAAAGCCCAGGCTCTTCATCGCTTTTTCTGCAATGCTATCGCTTCTGTCTAAAACAAAATTATTGTCTTCCGTGGTAGCCAATTTACGAACGGGACGGAAAGCCGCCTCCGCTTCCCCCATTGCTTCGTTCACCTGCAGAAGGTCATTAGTTAACACCGCAACCACATATGAGCTACCGGACGGAAAATTCCGGTACATATTAGTATAGCTTGTGATAATGATATTATCCCTGCTAAACCCCAACGTCGAGCCCCGGCTTGCCAGCACACCCAATACCCGATGAGGAATATTATTGATCCTGACCATCGCATTGGTTGCTCTCTCAATTCCCTGCTTAAATAATTTCTTAGCTACGTCATACCCGAGCATACAAACATTGCCTCCTGACTGCACCTCCGTTCTGTTTAGGTTCCGACCATCGGCAATGGCAAATCCGTTTAGCAGTAAATAATTTTCATCACCACCCAATAACGTTACGTTAGGGCTTGTTTTCCGGTCCTCATACGACACAATACTATTCCTGTTACCGAAAACTGATATACTCGTAATGGCCGGGTAATGATAATTTTTTACAAATAATTCGGCTTCATCTTTAGTGATTCTTTTATCAAGATTGGATCTCTTTTCTTTCCTTTTTGTTTTCTTCGAAAGTTTTACTTCCCTGTTATCCCCACCTCCGAACCTGATATTCCTTTCCTTAAACCTGATCGTAAAAGCATTGGCCCCCATGGAGGAGAAGCTTTCAGAAAATTTCTGGTTCATGGCCTTTATCGCGGTAATGATCCCTACCAATGCCATGATACCAAAAGCAATTATCGCAACAGTTAATCCTGTTCGCAACTTATTGCCACGAATGGTACGCCATGCCAGGGAAAGAACATCCAGGAATTTCATGTTATTATTGCCCGCTCGCTTTGTATTATTAAACTATTTCGCTTTAAGATGCCATTCTGCCAACATTACACAATGATCGTGTGGCATAATTAGCACTACCCTAAATTAAAGAAAGAAAAACGACAGCGGGGGAAATGTTTATGAGTGGCAAAGAGATCCGCAGGATAAAAAATAACACCGCCCGGCCGCATCATTAAAAATAATACCAGTACAGCAATACATTAGGAAATACACCAAGGAGTATTATAACCGCCGCCAGCACTACGAGTGTACCCTTAAAAAATGGAGAGGCCTGGATGGTTGCCGAACCATCCTTAAAATACATGGCCTGGATGACACGAAAATAATAGTAAGCGCTTACTGCCGCCATCAATACGGCAAAGATCACCAGCCATAGATTATT
>JANOCH010000361.1:0-2342 GCA_031412015.1 Chitinophagaceae bacterium | reverse complement strand
GTTTAATTACTTTGCCGCGGGTGATATTTTTGAATGGCGGTCGGTCGGGATGTTCGGCGCCAATATCGCGTTATCCATTGTCTTGTCGCTATTGTTATCCTTCCTGTTATTGATGATATTGGCAAAAACAAAACTTAATATTAAATTCTTCCTGATCTTTTCTTTGCTGATACTGATATATGCGGGTGGTAAAATATTTCATCTTCCTTCACTGATCATCATTCTTGTTTTTGGCTTGCTTATCAACAATTGGGAAAAACTTAAATGGAAAAAATTGCTTCATTATTTTCCGCATGACCAGGTTGACTCCCTTCGGCATCTGTTACATTCGGTCACGGCTGAAACGTCCTTCCTTATCCGAACCTTCTTTTTCCTGCTCTTTGGTTTTTCCATTTCACTACGTTTCCTGTCCGAGCGGGAAATAATACTGGTAGGCAGCCTTATCGTGGCAGCCATGTTTATCGTACGAATACTGTACCTGAGATTTTTCGTTCGCACCAACCTTTTTCCGGAGTCCTTTTTTATTCCCCGTGGTTTAATTACTATCGTACTTTTCTATAAAATTCCGGATCACCTGAAGTTGACGAGTTTCAATGACGGCATTCTTTTTTATATAATTCTAACCACCAGTATCATTATGACGCTTGGCATGATTTTTTATAAAAAGAAGCCAGATCAGGTGGTGGAAGAAGGCACATTTTCCGAAAGACCTGATATTTTATAGACCATTTTTTTATTGATGTTTATTTTATATTTTCCACTGGTTTCAGTGCTACCAAATAACAGGGGCTTGCCATCCACCTTTAATAAAGTCACATTATGAATTTGCTGGAGATCAGTTTTCCATTGCAAGACCCGGTGCCGATCTTAACCATCGTTCTTTTTATCATATTATTGGCCCCTATTCTGCTTCGCAAGCTGCGTATCCCAAGTATTATCGGGTTGATCCTTGCCGGTATGGCCATCGGGGATCATGGTTTTAACATCGTAGCTAAAGGAAGCATAGACCTTTTCGGCAAGGCTGGTTTATTGTATATCATGTTCCTGGCCGGCCTTGAACTGGATATGGCAGAATTCAAAAAGAACAAGTACAAGAGTATCGTTTTTGGATTCTTCACCTTCGCTATTCCCATGGGGCTTGGTTTTGTGTTATGTCGTGAAATACTCCATTTTAGTATGATCTCGTCGCTGTTAGTATCGAGCATGTTTGCGACGCATACGCTGGTAGCTTATCCATTAGCCAGCCGTCTTGGCATTACGAAGAATGAAGCGGTAACGATCACGGTTGGCGGCACTATTATAACGGATACGGCGGTTTTGTTGATCCTGGCTGTTATTACCGGTTCAGCCGATGGCGAATTGAACCAGTTGTTCTGGTTTAAATTAACCGGCTCCTTTCTTTTATTTGCCTTCGGTGTCTTATTCGGATTCCCCTTTATAGGTCGTTGGTTTTTTAAGAAAATAAAAGACGATCAAACCACCCATTTTGTTTTTGTACTGGCCATGGTTTTCCTGGCGGCTTACCTGTCAGAACTGGCCGGAATAGAAGGAATAATCGGCGCCTTCCTGGCGGGCCTCGCCTTGAATCAACTGATACCACACACGTCCGTTTTGATGAACCGGATCGAGTTTGCGGGTAATGCTATTTTTATTCCTTTCTTTTTGATCAGTGTCGGAATGATCGTTGACCTGCGTGTTTTATTGAAAGGGCCGGATGCTTTATACATTGCAGGCACATTAACCGCTATGGCATTAGCCACCAAATGGCTGGCGGCTTTTATTACACAAAAGATATTTGGCTATTCAGCCGTCCAGCGGAATGTAATGTTTGGATTAAGCACTTCTCATGCGGCGGCTACTATCGCCGTTATACTGATCGGTTATAATTTGAAATTGATCGATGAGAATGTATTGAATGGTACGATCATCCTCATACTGGTTACCTGTATGGTTGGCTCCTTTGTTACCGCCAATGCGGGAAAACGGTTGGCCATACAGGAGGCAGATAAAGTGCCGGAAGTTATCAATGAGCAGGAACGTTTGCTGATACCGGTGATCGATATTGAAAAAATTGAGGACCTGCTTGATTTTGCCGTGATGATCAAAGTAGATCACACGATGCCGGTCGATCTTTTATCGGTATTGCAGGATGATGGCGATACAAAAGGAAAAGTATTACTGAACCGGAAAAAATTGGAAAAGGCTATCAAGCACGGAGCAGAAACAGAAACAAGAGTACAGTTGATGACAAGGGTTGATCTCAACCTGAGTAATGGTGTGGCACGGGTAGTCAAAGAAAGATTGAGTACGGATGTGATCATACAATGGGAGGATAAAACAGG
>JANOCH010000360.1:0-5183 GCA_031412015.1 Chitinophagaceae bacterium | reverse complement strand
TTCAGCGGAAAAATTTTGGTACGCTGTTGTTTGATTTATTAACTGAAGAAGAAGATAAGCATTATCACAACCGCTTTGATATTGATCTGCTCACGAAAAGATTGGCCGGTGCGACTGAGTGGCTGGAAGAACTCCCCGCTGCAAAAAATTGCCGCATCGGCTATTTTGGCGCCAGTACAGGCGCGGCATCAGCATTGAGAGCTGGAGCGATATTGCCCAATATAGCTGCGATCGTATCAAGAGGTGGCCGACCCGATATGGCTATGGATGAACTGCACCTGGTGGAAGCACCGGTGCTGCTGATTGTCGGCAGTCTTGACTACGATGTCTTACAGTTAAACAAGGAAGCTTATATCCGGTTGGAATGTGAAAAGAAATTCGAAGTGATCGAAGGAGCTTCCCATTTATTTGAAGAGCAGGGGGCGATGGAACAAGTATGTGAAAGAGCTGCAGCATGGTTTGAAAAATGGCTCCAACCGGTAGGCGCAACAAAATAGAATGGATACAGATCGTTTTGAATGATAACAAAATCCAATTTTATGTTTCGTGACAGAATAGAGGCTGGCTTATTATTGGCCGCCAAATTAAAAAAATATAAGAATGATGCCGGAATTGTGCTGGCAGTGCCGCGGGGTGGGGTACCGGTAGCTTATTCAGTGGCGATGGAATTAGGGTTTCCTATAGAAGTTATTCTTACCAAGAAGATCGGCCATCCGATGAATAAGGAGTATGCGATCGGCGCCGCCAGTCTTACTGATCATTTTATTTTACCGCATGATGATGTATCAGATCAATATATCGAGCGGGAGTTGCGGCATATCCGCGCCAGGCTGAGGGAAATGTATAAAAGATTTATGGGCGACAAAGAGCCTGAGAGCCTGGAAGGAAAAACAGTAATAGTGATCGATGATGGTATAGCAACAGGTAATACGGTGCTGGGTACGGTAAATGTGTTGCGGAAAAGCAAACCCGCAAAAATTGTGATCGGTGTGCCGGTGGCATCAAGGAGTGCTGTGCAGAAATTATCTACAGAAGTGGATGAGCTGGTAGCGGTACTGATACCGGATGAGTTTTATGGAGTTGGCGCCTTCTATGAAGATTTCGAACAGGTGAGTGATGAAGAAGTAATGTTCTATCTCGATAAGTTAAGAGAATTGAGAAAGGCCGGGTAAACCGTTCATTTCAATAATATACTTAGGAAAACAATATTCAATAACTTTTTAAAATTCAAATTATGAAAAGTGATAACCAAATTCAAAAAGATGTAATGGAGCAATTGAAGTGGGAGCCTTTTCTAAATGCCTCAGAAATTGGGGTGGCCGTTAAGAACGGTGTAGTGACACTTTCCGGAAGCGTTGACTCCTATTCAAAAAAGGTCGCCGCAGAAAATGCAGCTAAAAAGATCGCCGGGGTAAAAGCCATCGCGGAAGATATACAGATCGGTGTATCACCGGCGTATAGCAAATCGGATACAGAGATCGCAGAGGCCGTGCTTAACGCACTGAAATGGCATTCCGCAGTGCAGGAAGAAAAAATTAAGATCAAAGTTGAGAACGGCAATGTCAGGTTGGATGGCGAGGTAGAATGGGAATACCAGCGCACCAGTGTAAGATCGGCTATAGAGCACCTCGCCGGGGTACGTTCGGTGATTAATTTAATTGCTGTAAAACCTAAAGTGAAACCTACTGATATACAACAAAAGATCAGTTCCGCCTTTCACCGGAGCGCTACTATTGATGCAGGAAAGATAACCGCGGAGGTTACAGGATCGAAAGTTACGCTCCATGGCAAGGTTCGTTCATTGGCAGAAAAACAAGATGCCGAAAATGCTGCCTGGAATGCTCCAGGCGTAACCATTGTCGAAAGTGGTTTGGAAGTAGAAACTCCTGAATACTCCATGGAAGAGTATTAACGTTAGTGCCTGTATGTTTTATATGAATAAGCTGTTTCAATTTTTATACAATTGAAACAGCTTATTTTTAAACTTCCAGGTCAAAAGGCTGAAGGATCTATTAAAGGAAATATGATTGTGATTAACCGGACGTAAACCCACCATCCACTGGCATGGCAATACCGGTGACAAAGGAGGCCGCATCAGAGCATAACCAGACAACCGCTTCGGCTACTTCTTCCGGATTACCCATTCTGCCAACTGGTTCCATGGCGGTATATTGTTTTTCTACTTCTTTATCTTTTCCTGTAACGCGGTCGATCATGGCAGTATGAATTACACCGGGGCAAACCGCATTCACCCGTATTCCCTGTTTAGCATATTCCAACGCCGCGGTTTTGGTCAAACCTACCACAGCATGCTTGCTTGCTACATAGGCAGGCAGTCCGGCAAAGCCACCCAAACCAGCTATTGAAGCGCAGTTTACAATAGCCCCTTTCTTGTTCATCAGCATTTGTGATATTTCGCTTTTCATACAGAGCCATACTCCTGCCAGGTTAATGCTTATCGTTTTATCCCAATTGGCCTGGGTACATTCATGGGTATTGGCGGAGGCTCCTTCAATACCGGCGTTGTTAAATGCATAGTCCAATCTTCCAAAATGAGCAACGGCTTTCTCTATCATCCTGCTCACGTCTTCACTTTTGGACACATCACACTGAATAAACATCGCATCGCTGCCAGCGTCTTTTATCAACCGGATCGTTTCGTTTTCTTTGTCTTCTATCCAATCGGCCACTACTACTTTTGCTCCCCGTTTCGAGAAAGCAACGGCAGTGGCTCTGCCTATACCAAAACTGGCTCCGGTAACGAGTGCAACCTTGCCATCAAATATCTTTTCCATATCTAATTCTTTTAAAATTGGATTTTGTTAAACATCTACCGTAGTGGTGATTTCTTCCGGGGGCTCCTGCTGTTTTTTCACCTGCAGCCTGACAAGCTTCCTTAATTCCTTTATGCCTTCATTGGCCGATTTATTAAAGCTTTCCGTCCTGCTATGGGAGAGTAGGTCATCTCCATAAACGGTCAGCCTTATTTCGCAAACCTTATTTTCCGGGGGAATAATAGTTGTGTCTTCTTTCAATACAATTTCGGCTCGTGAAATTTCTTTATTGAGATGCGAAAGTTTCAGCATTTCATTCCTGATCTTGCCCACCAGTGTTTCCGAAACTTTTCCCGACGCCGTATGAAATTCTATGTCCATAAAACAGGATTTAAGTAATTGAATAGAAAAAATTGAATCCCACTAAAAGTAAAATGATTCTTTACCGTCGATCATGATATGTATCAGTAGCAAGTATGATATTGAAAAGGAGACAGGTTTTATTGTGGCTGTTTTTGCTTACGCCACCCTTTGATATTAAGCCAGATGCTTAATGCAAAACTTAGCAGGAAAATTATCAACGTGCCCATCTCTACCAGTTTAGTGTTCATATTGTATCCTGTTAGTTTGAGCAGGAGAAAATGGATGTAAGAGTTTGACCGGTCCTCATAACCCAGTTTATCCCGTACTTCCCAATGCCAGTCAGTGCAGGCGCAATACCCCCATCCATACCAAACACCCAGTACAAACCAGGAAAAGGCAGTGAGCGAAAGTGTGATCAAATGTAGTTTTCGCGTTTTAGGAAAGATCCAGCCCACCATATTGAATAAGGTGAACAGGGTATGAAAGACAAAAAAGAAAATATTGAGGAACTGGTACCACATTGTATCAATATAAAACGGAAATGAAGCTAGAGAAAAATCGTTTCCCGGAAAAGGTTACCTGTTACTTAATTTGGCATCATGGAGTTTTACTTCCAGTTCGTCGATTAACGGCGCTTGCCCTGCAATGATTTTGTTCCTTGCTTCATTCATCGCAAACCATGCAGCTCTGTCAATTTCAGGGAATGATTTTTTTATTCCTGACCTGGGTGGCCATTCTATTTCAAAGCTGTTACTTTTAATAGCCGCCGGATCAATATCTTTCTGTAAAGCCCAGGCATAAACCAATTTTCCACTCTTTTGTTTTACCGGTGTTAATTCAATAAAATTTCCGTCAGCTTTTATACCGGTTTCTTCTTCGAGTTCCCTTTTCGCGGCATCCAATGGATCTTCTCCCGCTCCGAACTCTCCTTTGGGAATGGACCATGCACCATCGTCTTTCTTCGCCCAGAAAGGCCCGCCGGGATGTACTAATAATACTTCCTTTCCATTAGTAGGGAAACGATACAAAAGTATGCCAGCACTTTTTTTTGTGCGCGGAGAAGAACTTTGCGTATTCGGCATGAACTTTAATATTGTTGAATGTAATAGGTTTGAAAATGGTAATGATCCCGTTTAAAAAAGAAACAATGTTAAAAGTAGTGATTATGCGAGCGTTGGCTATTTCATCCCGTCATGATCAGGTAAAGATTGTATAATGAAAGCAAGATAGCGGAACTACTATTAAAGAAAGAAGTAATATTTAAGGAAGACCTGGAAGGCATTTTGGGCAAAAATACTGGCACAAAAGCAGGTTCAGGGGAGACCGGGAAAAAGGTTACACCGGCTGTTTGTAAATAACCATATCCATAGAAATGATAATGACCATAATCATTACGTGGCACTATCATTGTCATATAATAGAGGATATTTCCTGTGTTACCTTAGTTTTTCAGCTTTTCAATACCAACAAACCATATGAAAAACGATATTTTATATAGCCCCGGTTGTTCAATTTACCCTGGTGATTATATGCCTTCATTAAGGGCAGAGGAGATCGAGGAGGAATTGAAGCTTCCGCATGAGGGTGAAGCACTTTTTCCACCGGTGAACATTACTGAGTTGGCTGATTCATTTAAAGTTGAAGTAGCGATTCCGGGCGTAAGAAGGGAAGACTTTCTGCTGCATGCCAAAGAAAATGTATTGTTTATTCGTGTGTTGCATAAGGAATATGTAGTAGAAGGATCAGAACGCTTTCAGTTGCATGAATTCAACTACCAGTGTTTCGATCGTCCTATAGTTTTACCCGACAATGCTGATGCGGAATTTATAAGTGCTGAATATAAGGCGGGCATGCTGCGTTTATATCTACCCAAATCCGATCGGCCTGCAAATAACCGGCACACGAGGATCGTTGTTTACTAATATTTCAGTTTGATTTGCTTCCATGGATGCCAATATAGTATCATGCGAAGATCTACCTAAATGAGGATAGTAACTCATTGAAATTATAATCACCGGAAAAATAATGCGCGGAATGAAATTTTCT
>JANOCH010000359.1:0-5116 GCA_031412015.1 Chitinophagaceae bacterium | reverse complement strand
ATGAAGTACACGTGAAGGATTTTGACCTCATCATTAATCCCGTTGTTCAATACACGGTTTCCAAGGAGAGTGATAACGACCAGTCTCTTTTTTTAAATACAAGAGGGCTTTCTGTTCGTGGAAGGATCGCCAACAAAATTGGTTTCGCGGCCTACCTGACCGATAACCAGGAAAGAGATCCTGCTTATGTGCAGCAATGGATCACCGATCGCAAAGCAGTTCCCGGAGCCGGGTTTTATAAAAGCTTCAAGGATCCCGGCGGTGTCGACTATTTTGATGCGAGAGGCTACTTTACTTTCAATGTGACGAAGTATATTGACGTTGCCTTTGGGTATGACAAAAATTTCATTGGCAATGGGCATCGCAGTTTATTCCTGAGTGATTTTGGTAATAGCAATCTCTTCCTGAAATTGAATACCAGGATATGGAAATTCAATTACCAGAACCTGTTCATGGAAGTGCAAAATGCGGATGCAAGAGTAGGGGACAAACTGATCGGGAAGAAATATACGGTGATGCATCATTTGGATATAAACGTCACCAAATGGCTCAATATTGGTTTGTTTGAAGGAGTGGTATTTGGCAGGGAGAACAGGTTTGATCTTTCTTACCTGAACCCGATCATTTTTTACCGGTCAATAGAACAGCAGAACGGAAGCCAGGATAACGCCGTTGTAGGGCTTGACGTAAAAGCCAATGTAGCCAAACGATTCCAGGTATATGGACAGTTGATATTGGATGAATTCAAACTTTCTGAAATAAGAGCCAACAGGGGTTGGTGGGCCAATAAGTTTGGGATACAAATGGGAGCTAAATACATTGATGCTTTTGGTATTAAAAATCTTGATCTGCAGTTGGAACATAATCGTGTTCGCCCATTTACTTATTCGCATCGGGATTCGGTGGCCAACTATACACATTATAATCAACCCCTGGCTCATCCGCTGATGGCCAATTTCAAAGAGTTCATTGGAATTGCCCGTTATCAACCAGCTCCCAAATGGATGATACAGGCCAAAGCCATTTTTTATCAACAGGGTAGGGATACCGGCAGTGTGAGTTATGGCAGCAACATTTTTCTACCCCATGTGTTGCCCTATCGTACCAGCGATTATGGGTTTAGTATTGGATCCGGGTGGAAAACAAACGTGATGTATGGATCATTGCTTTTGTCGTATGAATGGAAAGAGAACCTGTTCTTTGAATTGTTTGGCGTGGTAAGAAAGCAGGATACGAAGACAGTGCCTATTACATCACAGAACAGTACGATCGTTTCTTTTGGAATAAGATGGAATATGCACCGAAGAGAGTTTGATTTTTAACCCCTAAATCCCCTAAAGGGGACTTGCCGCAACACAGCCCTAAGAAATGATAACGAACTACTGGTTTTACATGTTGGTGAAAGAACAGGCAGTTCAAAAGTTCGATACTTCGCTGTTGCTCAGGACAGGCTTCACGACGATGCTATATTAAACCGAATTGGTCACATTCATTCAACTAAAAAATAGAGGAATTTTGCAATAGTAAATGAATATTGGACCTAAGTTCCCCTTTAGGGGACAGGGGCTTTATCCTTCTATATGTATACTGAATACAATCATCCTCGACTGTATCTTGTCAAAAACGTTGGAGTATTTAAGCCTCTCATCGCGACTGTGAATATTTCCCAGTCCATTGCTGATCTTTAGTTCGGGAGAAAAGATGAAGCTTTCAAAAAAGAAATTAAATCCTAAGCCCAGCTCTACACCGTAGTCATACTTTTTAATTTTTACAAGGTCATCCGCTTTTTTTGCACGGGCATTACTGGCCAGGTCGATATCGCCTTTGATACCCGTCATCATGTATACACGAAAATTGCCGATACGATCGGATTGCAATTTTACTTGCACAGGAAATGAAACAAGAACCGATTCTACTGTTTTGGTTACTTCTTTTTCTCCGGCTTCGGGATATTTGAGATTATAATAAATACTGCGTTCAGTAAACAGCAGCTGAGGATTGAAACGTAATTGAAAACGATCGGATAATCTTGCCGTGGCCAATAAACCTAAGGCAAAGCCGCCTGAGTTGACTGGTTCGGCGATATACACACTATCATTTTGTAAAAAACGGGAATGTAAACTTGTTTGAAATCTCGACATGTTTGCCCCAAGTGTAATGCCAAAATAATAAGGCTTGCTATCATGGTCATACTGGTTCAGATCCCGTGGCTGGGCCACTAATGTTTGAGCAAGCAATAGCAATCCCAACGTCAGGTAAAATTCAGATCTTAAACCGCCGCGGCGGAGGGGATTACGGGCTTTCTTCCTGAGTAAATACAACATATTCCTAAGCTTAGCGATTTATAACGGGTACTGGAAAAACCAACCTTATTTAAAATTTCAACAATATGCTGGCGTTCGGGAAAAGCATTAGCTGATTCACATAAATACTGGTATGCTTCTTTGTTTTGCTTAAACCAACGTGCCAACTGGGGCGCTATCATTCCCATATACAGGTTATACAAACTGCGTACAGGCTGTTTCGGTCTTGAAAACTCCAGGATCACCAATTGTCCTCCGGGTTTTAATACCCTCAGTATCTCGGCCAGCCCTTTTTCCAGGTTTTCAAAATTGCGAACACCAAAAGCCACCATCCCGGCATCAAACGTATTTTCCCCAAAATTTATTGTTTCGGAATCTCCCGTCTGTAACTGGATTTTACTGGCAAGTCCTTCTTTTTCAATCTTCTTCCTGCCTATTTCCAGCATTTGGGGGGAAATATCAATGCCTTCGATGTGCTCCGGGTTAAGCAATTTACAGGCCATGATTGCCATGTCGGCTGTGCCGGTGGCTATATCGAGGATATTTTGTGGATTATCTTTTTCCAGCAGCCTGATCGCTTTTTTGCGCCAGCCGATGTCTGTGCGGGCGGACAGGAAGCGATTCATAAAATCATACCGGCCGGCGATCCGGTCAAACATTTCGGCTACCTGCTCTTTTTTTGTTTTTTCAGAATCCTTGTAAGGGATAATATGATCGTGAGGTAATATTTCAGACATGGGAGGGCAAAGGTAAGGGGGTTTGTTTTCATCGAAAGGTTGCCAAATTTCTAAAAAGTTGGCAACCTTCTATAGCCCTTCTCTTATGCTTATATAAAACAGAACTCCTTCCTTTTTGTTGATCAGTATTCCTCAATCTAGCGGGAAAATAGTTTACCAAGGGTCTATTCAAATCATGACATGATGAGCTAAACCGGGGGAGAGTATTTATAAATTAATAGGTGAGAAAATAACCGGAATATCATCTCCCCTTCATCCACTATCTTGCAGCCTCATGGAAATTAATGACGCCAAATATGTGATCAGCAGCCCGGATTTTAAACAATGCCCTCCGCCGGATCGGGCGGAATATGCTTTTATCGGCCGAAGTAATGTGGGCAAATCATCGCTGATCAATATGCTTTGCAATAAAAAAACATTGGCCAAAACTTCCTCCGCACCGGGAAAAACACAGCTGATCAATCATTTTGATGTTTTTTCTAATGATAAAAAGAAATGGTATTTAGTAGATCTGCCCGGGTATGGATATGCCAAGGTATCTCAAACCGACCGGCGCAGGTGGGAGCAAATGATTGAAAATTACATCCGGAAAAGAGAGAACCTGGTTTGTTTATTCGTGTTGGTAGATAGTCGTCATGAGCCGCAAAAGGTCGATTATGATTTTCTAAATGATTTAGGAAAATGGGAGGTGCCATTTGTCGTTGTTTTTACCAAGGCTGATAAGAATAAACCTGGTGCTACCGCCCGGAACGTCAAAGCGTTTTTGGATGGAATGAAAGAGAATTGGGAAGAATTACCGCCCTATTTTGTAAGTTCTGCGTTAACAAAGGAAGGACGTGAGGCCCTGCTGAGTTATATCGGTGGACTGAATATGGGCTTCAAGATCACAGGTATTTAACACCTGTTGCTTTATTTTCAAATTAAATCTGTTTCTTTGCTATCTCGAACCCGGTTAACTATATGAAGAAAATATTATCCGAAAGAAATTTAGTTGTTGTTTTATTCATAGCCGCCCTGACCATTTTTTCCTTTGCCCAGGAGGATGCAAAAAAGACTGAAAAGATGAATATTACTGCCTCTGTATCTTCACTTCTTCCTTCTACAAAGCAAACAGCCGGTAATACTATCGTTGAAGAACATGTGAACACAACTTCACCGGCAAAGTAGAATGCCTGTCAATCATCGTTGGGCTTTAATAATTCAGAAGTAAATAAGTGTACTTATTGATGTGAGAGAGGTCTTGCAGTTGCTTGTTATTTCAAATCATGGACCTGGAGAAAAAATCTGGGAGACAAATTCACTGGCAGAGATTGCTCTGCATGTACCAGGTTCAAACGATCCTTTAAAGGATTCGGTTAGTTCACCACCTTGTTGGCGCAACTGCTGCTGGCAAAAGCTTCAGGTTTGGCTTTGAAAGCAAAGCCCATCCCGAGAATATAACCCATCGCTTCTTTCAAAGCATCATTGCTCTTGAAATGCGGGTTGGTGTTAATATCCGCATGCACTTCCATTTCTACATTGTAAAGGGTAAAAAGGTTGCACAGTTCATAAGCGATCTCAATGCTTTTGGCCACTTCCATCAACATTCTTTCTTTGATGGTGAATTGGTGGCGGGTTTTATCATTGTGAATGAACATAAACCCACCGTGGCCTTCCCGTAGAAAAACAATTACGGTCGCAAATTCCGTTTCTTTTCCTTTTACCTGTGAATCGGTACCGATACAAACTTTTAGTTTGAAACCGGCTGCAGTCTCACGTTTGATAGCATTTTCAACTGCATTGATAATAGGAAGATCGATCGTGTCGCCATTAAATTTTCTCCAGCGCATATAAAAAGAGGTTTTTCTAAGTTATAGAAAAACCTCCAATCTACAAAGGGCGGTACGGATTATCGCTCGCCGCGGCGAGCTGAAAAGAGTTTATTGACGAAGTATTTTGTCGGTCCATTGCTGATCATTATTTGTAAAACGGATTATATACAAGCCAGCAATCATATTGCGTGAATTGATTTTATTAATGCCATTTATCAACTGGCCGCTGCTGATAGTTTTGCCATTGAAATCAAAAATAGAATAC
>JANOCH010000358.1:0-5985 GCA_031412015.1 Chitinophagaceae bacterium | reverse complement strand
AAAGCTCGGTTCCTTTTATTCCATCGGTAGCGGCAAAAAAAAGCGTGCTACCAACATTTATGAGATTTGAGGGATAGCCACTCTCTGTTCCGGGCCATATATCCTTAACCAGTATTGTACCGGCAGCTGTTCCGTCACTTTTCCATAATTCCATTCCAGTGGGACTATTTTCGGCGGCAAAATATAAGATGCCGTTTGCTGTCGCCAATGATTGCGGATAGCTGCTGGCTGACAAAGGATTGATATCTTTTACTATGACAGTTCCCGCAGCAGTTCCATCACTTTTCCAAAGTTCCATTCCATTTATTCCATCATCAGCCGCAAAGTATACCACTCCATTCAAGTTGACAAGCCCTGAAGGATTGCTTCCCATAATACCTGATCTTATATCTTTCACCATCACTGTACCCGCAGTTGTGCCATCACTTTTCCAGAGTTCAGTTCCGTTTGATCCATTATTTGCTACAAAAAACAGGGAATGATTCACATCGGTAAGATAACCGATACTACTATTAGGGGAACCGGGCTTGATATCTTTTACCATGATAGTTCCATTATCCGTTCCGTCTGTCTTCCAGAGTTCCATTCCATTGATACCGTTGGTAGCGGCAAAGAACATCGCATTGTCAACCTTTGTCAGGTAGCAAATATTGCTGCTGGCGGAACCTGGATTGATATCTTTTAATAAGGAAAATTGTTGAGCCATGCCCAAAAAAGACATGCCGGCGAGGCATAAGGCTAGTAGTGGTTTTTTCATCTGTACTGGATCTTGGATGGTGGCCAGCCGGATCATTCGCTATTAAGCTACTGATCCGACTATATACTTAACAACAAACTACTCATTTTATTGTAGAAAATGCAAGTAAAACTCAGTGAAATATTTGAAATTAAGTATTAACCCATAGCCCTCTAATGTGAAGGCGTTAGTAAAATTTCAATAGATCGCTTTTTTGGAGATCTTAAGCTCATTCTTTCATCACTTTTAATGTTTCCTTCAGATCAGAACCGTTAAACAACTGCATGTAATAGATTCCTGAACTTACAAACCCGATCTCCTCTGATATAAAGTTGATTCCCTGAGATATAGAATACGTTCCGGCCTTAATAGTTCTGCCGGAATTGTCGGTAAACCGCCATTGCAATTTCTCCGCCTGGTAGCTGGTGATGGTAAGGTTAATATAACTTTTTACCGGGTTCGGGTAAAGCCTGATGCCAGTAATATTTTTGTTTTCGATAAAAAGGGTCACTATACCGGAATATTTAAACTTTCCGTCAATATCTACCTGCTTCAGCCGGTAATACACTACAGTTACACCGAGCGAACTGATGTTCGGATCCGTAAGAGTGTAATTATGCATTCCACTTGTGTTGGCCGCCAATATGGTTCCTATCTGGCTGTATTTATTAGCATTGGTGCTTCTTTCGACTATATAGACAGAAGTGTTTATTTCATTTTCAGTTTTCCATTGAAGAAAGCCATCGTTACCTACCAGCGACCCTTTAAACTCCAACAACTCTAGTGGCAATGGTCCATCAGCCGGAGCATTGGCCAACCAGATCTCGTTACCAAAATCAGTAGTAGTGGCGCTGGCGAAGATCTTACCGTTTACTTCAATGATATTTGTTTTTAATTCATAAAACTGCGCTTCCATAGAGCTTTCAATACCGGGTTCTACATCCTGTACCATTTTGGTTCCGGCATCTGTACCGTCACTTACCCATATTTCGTTTCCGTGAATTCCGTCATTGGCAGAAAACATTAATTTGTTTCCAACTTTGGCGAACGCATTGATATCGCTGTTGGTAGCTCCACTATAAATATCTTTAAGCAATACAGTCCCTGCTGCCGTGCCATCACTTTTCCACAGCTCTAATCCATGAGCATCATCATTTCCTGTAAAATAGACGAGCCCATTAATGGGTATCAGAAGCTCAGGAGATAAAGCAAAAGAGCCTCCCTTCTCTTTTAACAAAACAGTACCTGAAGGTGTGCCATCACTTTTCCATAATCCATCACCTTCTAGGAAATACAAAGCGCCATTCATGATCCTGGCATGATTGGTAAAATTGTCGCCAGACATAGCTTTTACGAATACGGTTCCCTGTGCCGTTCCATCACTCTTCCACAATTCATTACCTGAAGCGCCGCCATAAACTGTAAAATATAAGTTTCCGGCCAGTGTAATAAAATTTGTCAGTGCATATCCTTGAATTCCAGAATAAACGTCTTTAATAAGTGTTGTGCCTGCCGCTGTTCCATCAGTTTTCCAAACTTCATGTGTCTCGCTTTCGCCGGATGCAGCAAAATAAACGACCCCGTTGGCTGCAGCAAAGTTGTTAGGATTACCACTATGGGGGGTACCGGCATTAAAACCAGAAGTAGCCACACCCGGATAAATATCTTTTAGAATGATTGTACCGTTCTCAGTTCCATCACTTTTCCATAATTCATTTCCATGAGTTCCATCATTGGCCTGGAAATAGACGCTTCCGTTTGAAGCAAACAAAGTTGATAAAATACCGCCCTCAAGACCCGGATTTATATCTTTTACCATTACTGTCCCGTCCAAAGTCCCATCACTTTTCCATAGCTCGGTTCCATGAACTCCATCATTGGCTCTGAAATATAGCATTCCGTTTACGTTGGTAAACTCCTGTAGCTCGGATCCTGCGGCTCCGGGATTAATGTCTTTTACCAAAACGGTACCTGCAGCTGTTCCGTTGCTTTTCCAAAGCTCGTCTCCATGAACGCCGTCATCAGGTCTGAAATACAAAACTCCGTTTATGTTAGTAGCATTGAAATAACTGCTACCGGCATTTCCCGGATTAATATCCTTTAGAAGAGTGAATGATTGGCTAAAAGCGGGGATTTGAAAAAATAAGATAGATAAAAGAAGGACAGGGTAGAATTTTCTTGACATCGCCAGGGTTTAATTAGTAAAAAGGGAGTTTACGCTGGATTTTCAAGAAAATGGAAGGATTAAATATAGATAGCGATGCCCACATTTTCTAGTTTGTGGAAAACATTTATTTAAAAATCAATAACTTATTAACAGAGAATCCTGTACAGGTTCGACATTTCTCCTATGAATCCAAAGGCCGTTTATTCAGTAAATTGCGGAATGCCATTTAAACTACATAGCCCCTTTCCTCCCGCGGGTGATCAGCCGCAAGCTATCCGGCAATTGACAGAAGGTTTGCTTGAAGGGGAAAAATATCAAACATTGTTGGGTGTGACCGGGAGTGGAAAAACCTTTACCGTTGCTAATGTAATTCAGAATGTACAACGACCTACCCTTGTTTTAACGCATAATAAAACGCTGGTAGCACAGCTTTACGGCGAGTTTCGCCAGTTTTTCCCTGAAAATGCAGTTGAATATTTCGTCTCTTACTATGATTATTATCAGCCGGAAGCCTATATGCCGGTAAGCGGGGTATACATTGAAAAGGATCTAAGCATTAATGATGAATTGGATAAGTTAAGGCTCAGAGCCACCTCCAGCTTGCTGAGCGGCAGAAGGGATATCATAGTTGTCGCTTCCGTTAGTTGTATATATGGTATGGGCAACCCGACCGATTATGAAAATGGTATTATTCGCATTAGCAAAGGACAAGTCATTTCCCGGCAAGGGTTTCTTCACGCACTGGTGAATTCATTGTATAACAGAACAACCATTGAGTTTAATCGGGGTACATTCAGGGTTAAGGGTGACACAGTGGACATCAATCTTCCTTATGTTGACTACGGCTACCGTATTACTTTTTTTGGTGATGAAATTGAAGAGATAGAAAGCATGGATGTGGTGACAGGAAAGAGGATCGGCAAAATGGAGAATGCGGCTATCTTCCCCGCTAACCTTTATGTAGCGCCCAAGGACATTATGCAACAGGTGACTTATGAGATACAAGATGAATTGTTCGCCCAGGTGGAGTATTTTAAAAACTCGGGTAAGTTGATAGAAGCACAACGGCTAAAAGAACGGGTAGAATATGACCTGGAGATGATCAAGGAGCTGGGATATTGCAGTGGTATTGAAAACTATTCCCGCTTTTTTGACAGGAGAAAACCCGGTACAAGGCCTTTCTGCCTGCTTGATTATTTTCCGAAAGATTTCCTGATGGTTATCGATGAAAGTCATCAAACTATACCCCAGGTAAGCGGCATGTATGGCGGCGACAGGAGCCGTAAATTGATCTTAGTTGATTATGGTTTTCGTTTACCATCTGCCTTGGATAACCGCCCACTGAATTTTCACGAATTTGATTCACTGCTTAATCAAACCATTTTTGTTTCGGCTACCCCTGACGATTTTGAATTGGAAAAAACAGGCGGGGTCGTGGTTGAACAGGTCGTACGGCCAACGGGATTATTAGATCCACCCATTGAAATACGACCCAGTGTAAACCAGATCGATGATCTGCTCGATGAAATTGACAAAACAGTGACCAAGGGTGACAGGGTATTGGTAACCACGCTGACCAAACGAATGGCGGAGGAAATGGATAAATACCTGCATCGCATTAACATTAAATCAAAGTATATCCACAGTGAAGTGGATACCCTGGAAAGGGTGGAAATACTTCGTCAATTAAGATTAGGAGAGATAGATGTGCTGGTTGGGGTCAACCTGTTGAGGGAAGGGTTGGATCTGCCGGAAGTATCATTGGTGGCTATCCTTGATGCGGACAAAGAAGGTTTTTTACGCAATGAAAAATCGTTGACACAGACATCAGGTCGTGCCGCCAGAAATCTGGACGGACACGTTATCTTTTATGCCGATAAGATGACCGAGAGTATGCAAAAGACGATCGATGAAACTAACCGGAGAAGAGAAAAACAAGTTGCGTTTAATATCGAACATGGCATTACCCCAAAGACCGTAGTGAAATCCAAGAAAGAAGTATTCGCTCAAACATCTGTGCTGGATATTAAAGGATATGATCCCGCCAACCCGTATGCGATCGCTCCGGATGAGGACCTGGTAACAGTTGCGGCAGAAGATCAGCCAGAGTATAAAACCATACCGCAGGCTGAAAAGGCGATCAGTAAGATCAAAAAGGAAATGGAAAAGGCTGCCAGAGACCTTGATTTTATGGAAGCGGCCCGGCTAAGGGATGAAATGTTTTTATTGCAAAAAAAATTAGAGGAGATGAAAAAATGATTTTCAAGTAGTTTTACGAAAGGTGTCTAAGGGTTTCTGCTCATATTATACAATTATCCGGGTTATTTATTGTCTTAATTCATATTCAATTTTATCTTAGTGCAGTGAAAAACAGGCCATAATCCGAAAGAAAAAACCACCTAAAATCCACTTAATCATGAGAAGTCGTGTCCGTAAAATCGCCAATTTCTTTGCCTTTAACCTTCTATTTTTCGCATTGTACCTAAACTTTATTCACAAAGATCAACAAAGCGCCGGAGCTGTTGACCGTACCGTAAAGCCCACGGCCGCTGCATTTAGCGGTACTGTGTTGGTACAAAATCCTGAAAAATATCTCCTACAAAAGCAGTAAGTTTTGCACCGGTTGGTTTCTTCCATTGGAGTAATGCTTTCACCGTTATTTTAGCAAGCAACGCAGAATTTAAATATGCACAAACCCCATCACCCCAAGTGTTGAGGTTTTTGTGTTTTTAGGGTTCATGTCGCCACATTTTTGAAATAACTAACTTAGCGGCATGACTAAAAAAGTATTCCTGTTAGATGCGTATGCTCTTATTTTCCGGGCTTACTATGCGTTGATCCGCAGTCCAAGACTGACCTCCAAGGGTAAAAACACCAATGCGCAATTTGGATTTACGAACACGTTGGTTGAACTGATCACCAAGCAGAAGCCTTCGCACCTGGCCGTATGTTTTGACACTGCCGCTCCCACAGAACGTCATACTGATTTTGCAGATTATAAAGCCAATCGGCAGGAAACCCCTGAGGACATTTCATTGGCCGTACCCGATATCAAAGAGCTTATCAGGGGATTTAATATCCC
>JANOCH010000357.1:0-3508 GCA_031412015.1 Chitinophagaceae bacterium | reverse complement strand
GATACAGGAGATTAAGAAAACTGACCTCATCATTATTCCCGCTATGCACGGCGATATGCAAAAGTCCATGGAGTCGAACAAGGATTTTATTCCCTGGATACTACAACACTACCAGGCTGGTGCTGAGGTAGCGAGTTTTTGCATCGGCACTTTTTTCCTGGCGGCTACCGGATTATTGAATGGGAAAAAATGTGCTACGCATTGGATCGCCGCCAATGATTTCAGGGCTATGTTCCCCGAAGCAAACCTGGTGGATGATAAGATCATGACGGAGGAAGATGGTCTTTATACCAGCGGAGGCGCTTATTCATTTTTAAACCTGATCGCTTACCTGATCGAAAAATATGCAGGTCGTGATATGGCGATACTTATATCAAAAGCATTCATGATAGATATCGATCGCTTTAGCCAGTCTCCGTTCATCATTTTCACGGGGCAGAAGGCACATGACGACGAGCCGATAAAGAAGGCGCAGGAGTTGATCGAAGCGAATTTCCAGGATAAAATGACGGTAGATGAATTAGCTGCCCAATTATGTATTGGCCGTAGAAACCTGGAAAGGAGATTTAAGAAAGCCACCGCCAATACCGTGGTGGAATACATACAAAGAGTGAAAATTGAAGCGGCCAAAAAGAACCTGGAGACCGGTAGAAAAAATGTGAACGAAGTAATGTACGATGTCGGGTATTCCGATACTAAAGCCTTCAGAACGGTATTTAAGAAGATCACCGGTTTATCCCCGATCGAATACCGGAATAAATATAACAAAGCGGCCGTCGCATAACAGGGTAGTTAAATGTTGACGCGGGAGATACCTGTCATCCGGTCTTTATTCATGCACATTGCTAAATGTCATTTTATTGCTGGACGTGTAAATGATGTCAATGGTCCTTGCAACAGGTCCGCTGGTGCCGGAATAAACTATCCTGATCTCTGTTTGCGACGGCAGGGTTTGGATACAATCAAAACAAAGTAAAGTGGCGGTGTTACCGCATTGCCCATTGATAGCATTCACCAACGCATTTAAGGTTTGTTCGGTATAGGTTTGTGAGGGTAAGCCGGCGATAAACCCATTAACAACTTCTTTTACGTCTTCCTTATTATCGGTGGTAATGCCACTTTGTAGTTGCTGGCAATCGGGTGGTTTCCTGAGCTCTTGTTTTTTACAGGCGGGCAGAAGGAAAACACCGACTATTGCGATAAATAAAAAATGGCGCATGTTCATCTTTTTATTTTAATGGACAACAGAAGCGGGACAATCGTTGCTGGTGAACTTATGCAGACAATCAAGGGTTTTGTTTTTACCAATCTCTTTCCCGAATTGCTTCTTCAATGTCAATATCGATCTCAAGGTGTTTTAAAATTCTTTCAACCGTCATTCCTATAGAATCCCTGGCAACAGTTTCGATCTCACTGTCATTGTTTTCGAAGTCATCTTGAAGATCATTTATTTTTTGAGTCATTTGATCAAAAGACTCTTGGATCTCGCCGATAGAATGGGAGCCCTCTTCAATAAATGAAACGGTCTGCTTAATTATATGCTTGAGTTTATCCACCAAAAAATTTGGAAAATATTCGTCACTATACATTTCGGGTAAATACTCAAAATCTTCAGGTATTTTTTTGTTTTCATTTTTAATAATTAGTGAGTACAAAAGTCGCAAAAAATAGTTCCATCTCGTTAGATGGGCTTTCTACTCTAAAATAATTGACATCCGCGAGCCATCCAAATTTTCAATTTCCCGTAATGATCTTGTCAATGCTGTTTTCTTATTGTTTGTTGCCTTAATGATGATTAGTATCGTTACAATATTTAATAATGCCGACTTCGATTAAAGAATTGTCAAATCGCCTATAATCTTTTTTCCTCCGTAACTTTCCTGAAATTGCCTTCTGCATGTTAAAATTGATACACGCCCTTGCTTGTTTATTAGTCGTAAGTAATGGTTTTACTCAACGCTTTGCTGGTACTCCTCCCGGCGTTAGATGGAAGCAGATCAGTACAGACTCTGCAAGAATTATTTTCCCGGCCGGGTTGGATAGCCAGGCACAGCGGGCAGCTTCACTGGTACATTACCAGGCCAGTCTCCCTTCGACAAGCTCAGGATTGGTAGCCTTGGGCGATCAGTTAAAAAAGATCAATATCGTTTTGCAGAATCAAACAACCATCGCCAATGGTTATGTAGGATTGGGACCTTACCGAAGTGAGTTTTACCTGACACCGGCAGTTAATAATTTTGACCAGGGTAGTGTAGCCTGGGGCGATGGCCTGGCTATACACGAATACCGGCATGTGCAGCAGTTCAATAATTTCCGTAATGGTATCAGTAAGCTGATGGGTACCCTGTTCGGCGAGGAAGGTTATGCATTAGCAATTAATGCCAGTGTGCCCGATTGGTTTTATGAGGGTGATGCCGTTTATCATGAAACGATATTGTCAAGGCAGGGCAGGGGACGATTACCTCTTTTTATGAATGCCTATCCTTCTATCTGGAAAGCGGAGAAGAAATATTCATGGATGAAGTTGCGGAATGGATCATTGAAAGACTATGTACCGGATCATTATAGCCTGGGTTATTTACTCGTCAATTATGGGTATGAAAAATACGGACTGGATTTCTGGGGTAAGGTGACGAGAGATGCCAGTGCATTCAAAGGTTTGTTCTATCCTTTTCAAAAGGCCATAGAGATACATACAGGAGTGAAATACCAAACATTCCGAAATGCGGCATTGGGATATTATAAGGACCTTACCAAAAGCAATTCCAAAGGAGAAGGTTTACAAACGCCTGCCGTTCGAACTGTTAATCCTGTCAATGAGAATTACGTCACCAATGCCATGTTCCCTTACCAGGTATCAGCCGATTCGTTGTTGTATTTAAAAACAAGTTATCGTCACCGGCCGGCATTTTATATAAAAGACGGGACAGGCGAGCACCGCCTGCGCGTAAGGGACATTTCTATCGATCAGCAGTTTTCCTACCGCAATGGAAAGATCGTTTATGCGGCGTATGAAAAAGATGCCCGCTGGGATTGGCGGGATTATAGTGTTATTAAACTATTGGATATCCGTAATGGCCAGCAAAAAACTATTACAAAACGTTCAAAGTATTTCTCGCCGGATATATCTGCCAGTGGTAGTAAGATAGCAGCCGTAGAAATAGCTATCAATGGTAAAAGTGAACTCCATGTACTGGATGCCGCCACCGGTGAGGTAAAAAATAAAATAGGCTCGGCGGAAGTAATGTTGTTTACCGATCCGAAATTTATTGGTGAAGATTCTGTAGTTAGCGCTGTTCGCCTGCAGGATGGCAGAATGGCTCTCGCCATTGTCAATTTGATTTCAAGTAGCAGTATCAGGCTTACGCCACCTTCATTTAATGTAGTGGGTTTTCCTTGTGTAAGTAATAATATTGTTTACTTCACCGCTTCCTACGGCGGTAATGACAATGTGTTTGCCATAAAATTAGATGACCAGAAAATTTATAAGATCAGCAATGGCCCATTG
>JANOCH010000356.1:0-2924 GCA_031412015.1 Chitinophagaceae bacterium | reverse complement strand
CATCAAGTACAGTAAAGGATAATTGAGCATATTATTTCCCGAAAGCGCCCCACTAATACAAAGCAATGCAAGTTCCAAAATTGATTCCTGCTTAAATTTTCATTGCCGGTTGCCCGCCAGGGTTTAGTGTCAGCCTAAAATCTATCTTGCTCCGGGCCAGTCCAAAATTACTGGCTTAATCATTGATATTACTGACCATCGCCGGTAAAGTCATCTCACTGACATGAAACAAAATATTCTTATTGTTGAAGACAACCTGGATATCAGGGAAAATACTTGCGAACTGCTTGAACTATTCAATTACAAAGTATCGTCAGCCAACGACGGTGAAAAAGGCCTGACTTTAGCGTTGCTGAATATACCCGATTTGATATTGTGTGATATTCAAATGCCAGTCATGAATGGCTACCACCTATTAGAACATATTCGAAAATTTCCCGCTCTGACTAAATGCCGTTTTTTATTTTTTACTGCTTCGGCCGAAAAGAAAGAGATTGAAATGGGCCTGCTGCTTGGCGCCGATGACTACATAATTAAGCCCTTCACCGAAAACGACCTGCTCGATAAAGTGAGAAAGTATCTTGGATAAATTTTATTCACGTTTTCAATAGCTGTTCCTGACTTTTGTTAGGAGACCGGTGTTGATGTCCCCAATTTTTTGATCTTAACAATTTGAAATACCAGGTAAAAAATAGTCCCCCAAACACCAATCACAATAGAATAAGCCATGACCAGTAGCCACCAGGGTGTCCTGATTCGTGTGGACCAAAGCGATCGTTTATCAAAGAAATTACCATCGCTCTTTACCGCCACACCCCAGGACACCGTTTTTTCTACCAGCATATTTCCAAACAGGTCGTTGTCTTCCACCTTGGCTACTAATATAATATTTCCTTTCGCATCCCCGGGGAGGCTATCTTTTTTAAACTCCACCGTGGCGATACCACTCGAGTCCGTTGTATAAATTTCTTCATCACCTGCCGAAAGAATACCACCATGTCGCCCTATACCTATCTTCATTTCAACGTCAGGAGCCGGCACCCATTCACCATTTTCAAACTTCATCACCTCCACGGCTACGCTCTTTGATTCGCTACCGGCAACTGTATCAATTTTAATTTTTGCCTTTGTTATCTCCACCTCCATGGCAGGCTCCTCCTGGCCTTCCGCTACAGCTATAAACTTGTGTACAGCATTCGCCTCCCAGGTGGCCTTCAGTGAAGGCGGCAGGAAAGCTTTTGCTTTCCCCGTATTATCAGTAGTAACCTTTGCGATAAGATCTTCGGCTTTATTACTGTCGAGGTATATTTGAAACACTTTATTTTTCAGTGGCTCAATTTTTTTTCCTGTTTTCAATGAATGTTCCAGCATCAGAAATTGAACGCTGTTATTATCATTGAAATACTTTAGCTTAACAAGTTCTTTTGAAACTACTGAGTCTTCCTGCGCTGCGACGTTGTTGGCGGTCCATGTTGCCAGCAATGGCAACAGCAGTAAAAGGAATTTATTTTTCTTCAACTTTTTCATGAATTATATTTTTATAACTCTTTGGTCAAAATATGCCCCGAAATTATTTCAGCGTGTATCCGATTGCTATCGGATTCAACTTTAACTTCTCCCTGGTGCATCTCTTCCTGTTCCGTTATTGTCTCCTGGATGGGGATAATTGGATAAACTCTTGCAAAAAAAGTGATCACCAGTAATGCACCGGCAAGTGAACCTATGGCAATAGCCCATTCTTCCCAACTCGGGAAATATTGATGATAGCTTGCCGGCACATCCTGTATTGGTAAAAAAGGATGCAATAATGTTGGCGTCACAATCAGATAACGTTTGAACCAGGCCCCTACCACTATCATGATACCCGCTATAAACATGGGCAGCGGTTTTCTTCCCTTTCTAAACAATAACATAAAGATGGGAATGATCATTCCCACTATAATAGCAAACCAAAACATCAACGCATAGTCACCCGTAAAGAGCCCGGCCAAATGCGCCTCTTCTGATTTTTTCATTTTAAAAGCAGGCACCATGTATTCATTGATATTGAAATAGAGATACAAGAGACAAAGCATTACCACGATCCTTCCCATTTTTTCAAAATGCAATTCCGTGATGTATTTTTCGAGGCGATAGTTTCTGCGAAATACATACATCGCCACCACCACGCCGCCCGCCCCTACCAGGAACGCTCCGGAAATAAAGTAAGCGCCAAAATTGGTACTATCCCATCCGGCACGGTAAGTGGTCGCAAACAACCAGGAAGTAACGGTGTGAATGCTAAAAGCCACAGGTATGATGGCAATACAAAGGATAGTAATAGCTCTCTCGCTTATTTTAAACTGTTCAGCCGTTCCTTTCCAGAATGAACCCTGGAAACGATATAATTTATTCAGTGCTTTACCGGATCTCTCTTTGAATTTGATCAGTATTTTCAGATCGGGTAATAAAGGAAAATACAACAACAATAGACTAATGACGAAATAGGTGCTTATCACTATCACATCCCACATGATGGGCGATTGAATGCGTCCGTGTATAAACAGGTTAAGCATTCGTTCGGGACGTCCCATGTCAACAATGATGATCAGGGCAGCGAATACGATAGCGGATACTGCGATTATTTCCGCGATGCGGGTAAGCGGTGTTGCCCATTTTACATTGGCCAGCCGAAAGATGGCGGTGATCAGTGAGCCCACCAGGCTAATGGCTACAAAAAATACAAAATTGGAAATATAAATACCCCATGATACATAATCACCCATATTGGTTACACCGAGTCCGTTTCTGAGCTGGCGATAATAAGCAAAGCCACCTATCAAACATAAACAGATGAGCAGACCAGTCCAGATCATGCCTCGTTTACCAAACTTTTGCGGAAGCAGATCGCTGGTGATCTGTTCGCTGGCTATTGAAGATGAATT
>JANOCH010000355.1:0-3359 GCA_031412015.1 Chitinophagaceae bacterium | reverse complement strand
GATTGGAAAACATATTGGGGGTTTGGCTTCGGTATTTCGCAACCCGACGGCATCACTATTGTCGGTCATGGAGGTTCTTGTCCCGGTTATAGAACGACATTGCAATTGGATCCTAAAGAAAAAATGGCTTACACCGTTATGATTAACGCGGGCGGAGAAAGCCCCGAACTTTTTGCGAAAGAGATCCGTGAGATCATAGCTAAAATACCAAAGTTTAAGATCGTTAAAAAGAGCGATATTAAACTGGAGCAATATGCGGGTACTTACACTTCGCAACCATGGGGTTCCGAAAGAATGGTGGCACCCTGGTATGATGACCTGGTGGTATTGAATTTGCCCAACGAAAATCCTGACGAAGGAATGATACTATTGCGACATGTTTCCGGAGATGTGTTCAAAAGAGTTCGCAAAGACAATACATTGGCTGAAGAAATTAAATTTGAAAGAGACAGCGCCGGTAAAGTGACGAGGATGTTGCAGCATAGTAATTATTCAAACAGGATAATGCCGGATAAAAAATAGAATCATTCTTTTTTTCATTTGAAAGAAAATGGGATTGGCTACATCTGACCAGATTGCACCATTTCATTGATCTTGTAAACGGCAAAAAGAACAAACAGGAACAATAGAATGCAAAATATAAGTATGGCCCAATAAGCCTTGTTGGTATCAATGGCATATTTGGAAGGTTTCTCCGGCAGATAAACCACGGGCATAGGATCACCGATCTTATATTTTCCAGGGGCGACGGTAGCTCTCCCGTTGTAGGACGGTTGGTAGCCCGGTCTCTGTATTCCATCGTCAGGATATCCATCGCCCCGCCTTTGCCTGTTCGTATGGTAGTAATACGGGTGATTACGGCATTGACGGCAATTCCATTTTTTTTTATTATCGCGGCTACCCGCATTCTCCAGATGGTTAGTATCAGGGGAAATGCAGCCAAAGCTATCAGTAAGATGTAGATTATAAGCATTGTTGAGATTTGGTAAGCTAAGTTAAGCTAAGTGCTGCGGGGTTTTAAATTGCCTGATTTTGATATTGTCACGACAATAATACTTTCCCGTTTGTTTTGTAATTTTCTGAAAATTGTTTTTTGGTAACAAAGTTCTATACGCCGCATCCGTGGTTGCAGGATTTTATCCAATGCATCATGGTAGTACATGCCGAAGTAAACGCGGCTGATGGGCCGGTGATCTGCCCTTATCCTCCCACACCACAAAACTCTTTGTTCTTTTATATTAACGACCGGATTAAAGTGCAGCTTGAAGGGCAGGAAGAATTTGCCTGGCAACCACGAAGTGTGATCGTAGGACCACAATTAACAAGCGTGCGGTTGAATATCAATAAAAGCCATAAGGCGGTAAGGGTAGGATTTCATCCCGGTGGATTGCACCGCCTGCTGGGTTTTTCTTTATCCGAAATGATCGATATAAGTTTTGATGCGGAAGATATTTTCGGACCGGAGATGAAACAACTGAATTCAGCATTGCAGGAGGCAGTCAGTTTTGATAATATTAATGGAGTGATTCAACGATTTCTCTTACAAAAAATAAAGGCTTTAAAGCCGGCTTCGCCTATTGATTTGGCGATGCTTGAACTGGTTCGAATGAATGGCAATACCTCTATTGAAAAAATCGCATCTCTATCTTGTCTTAGCCTTCGGCAGTTTGAGCGAAAGTGTAAGGAACGTATCGGTCTTCCTCCAAAATTGTTTGCCCGTTTGATACGTTTTTCAAAAGCTTACCGGTTGCGGGAAAACTTTTCACATCTTAGCTGGACCAGCATTGCATACGAATGTGGTTATTTTGACCAGATGCATTTTATACGTGATTTCAAAGAGTTTGCCGGTGTGGCTCCGGGCATCATCGAAAAAGAATTAGATAAAACACCTGTCAGGATGCAGGCGGCGTTGCGTTTATAATATGTCGTTTTCGTACTATTTCCCCGCGTAAGTGTTGTTGATATTTGAGATCAAAATCAACGATCATGCAACAACCAATTCTTGTTCTGGTTTCTGTGTTCTTATTTTCGGACCAGGTTAAAGCGCAACGTTTTGATAAGCTGTTGGAATTAAAAGATCAGCAGGCAAAAGTTTATTACAGTAACGGGCATGAACAACGGGCCTTATCTATAGCCGCCCGCCTTGACAAGGCCATGGCGTATAATCAGGGACTTACTGGTTTTAAACCCGTAGTTACGATGTTGATACTTAGTGCTGCGGATTGGGGAAGCTACACGAAATTTCCTGTATACGGTATGCCACATTACAACGATGATAGAACACTTATTGTAGCCGTTGAGGACAATGCATTCTGGAAAAGTTTTGTTCCACCGTTAGAGCAACTGCCGGAGGAACTGAGGGAGCCTGTCAAAAAAAACTATGGCCTGCAGGATGGTTCGTTAAGTATGCAGGCTTTTTTCGACTTGCTGGCGATACATGAATTAGGCCATGCTTTTCATATGCAGGCTGGTCTTACTATGCAACGTAAATGGATGGGCGAATTATTTGTCAATATTTTATTACACACTTATATAGCGGAGAACGAGCCGGAACAATTACCTGCACTGACCTTGTTTCCAAAAATGGTAGTGGCCCGCGGAACGAAAGGCTTTCAATACACCAGTTTGAAGGAAATCGAAGAACGATATGATGAGATTGGCCAGAAACACCCGCAAAACTACGGATGGTATCAATGTCGCTGGCATGCTGCAGCGGCCACGATCTATAATGCGGGAGGTAAACAACTGTTGATAAAACTATGGGATGCCCTGAAAGAACAAAAAGAAATATTGAATGAAAAGACTCTCGCCACTTTTCTTGAAGCAAGGGTGGATAAAACTGTTGCTGGCCTAATGCGGGATTGGGAGGATGGAATCACAAGATAGCTATGAGAATTTACCATACAACGCCATCCGGCTGGTCTTTTTCCTCAGGATTCTCATGAAATGATCCGGCCAACAGTCACGGGTAGCGAAATATGTCAGGCAGGCGGACTCATCTTAGATTTTAATATTTCAATGATGAGTGTGCATTAACCTATCCATGCGAGGACACGCTCCTGAGAAGCTTTTTTTTATTGTTTGGCATCGGCGGTGTCACTATTATCAATCTCAATGATTTTTTGCTTAATAATAGTTAAGAGCTCTTTCTTTTCCTTCGGTTCAATGCTCTCATCTGAAAAAATTTTGCCCACAAACTCGATCATTTCAGCACGGGGCCCTTTCTCTTTACCGCCCTTGAACGGAGTTTTGGCATCTGCGGCAAATTCTCTGAAGGTGGCAACAATAAATGCAACTAAAAGTACCGAAACAATAGTGGTAAGACTGATGATGTCTGAATATTCCATAGCTACTGTTAT
>JANOCH010000354.1:0-1632 GCA_031412015.1 Chitinophagaceae bacterium | reverse complement strand
TTTCCAGGTAAATTATACTGTCAATAATGGTAATGCACAGGGCGTTTGGGAAACGGCTTACAATACGATACTCAATACAAACAATGTGATCAATTCGTCCCTGCAGGGTACACCGGAAATTGATCAGCTCAGGGGTGAGGCGTTAGCCCTTCGTGCCCTGATGTATTTTGAATTGGTAAAGCATTTCAGTAAACCTTATACGGTTGATGCTAATGGATTGGGTGTGCCGATCATTCTTACTTACGATCCTTTTAAAAAGCCACAGCGTAATACTATTGGTGAAGTGTATGCACAGATCAAAAAAGATCTTGATGATGCCATACCGTTACTAACTATTCAGAAAAGCTCAGGCTATTTTACACAATATGCCGCTAAAGCATTGCTGGCCCGTATGTACCAGTTCAAAGGAGAATGGGCCAGCGCTTTGTCGGTTGCGGAAGATGTAATTAATAATAGCGGTTATGGATTGTTAGGCCCTAGCCAATTCTTCGGCTACTGGTCATCCAACACAGCCAGAAATGATGGATTAGAAACTTTGTTTGAAGTAGTGTTTGACCTGGTAGGAAATGCAGGCAATGACGCACTCGCTTATTTTTATGACCAGGCTGGATATGGAGATGCGCTTAGTGCCAGGTCGTTCTACAATTTGTATTCAGCTACTGACATTCGCCGGGCTCTTATCGTACCGGTGGCGCACCCTGATCGCGGAAATATAAGAGTGGTAAATAAATATCCAAACAGTAGCCAGCCTGACAAAGACGAGGTCAAAGTGATCCGTTTGTCGGAGGTGTACCTGGTAGCAGCAGAAGCTGCATTACAAAGTGGTGATGAAGCATTGGCATTGATTTACCTGAACGAAATCGCTTTACGCAGGGATCCCAATTTTGCCGGATACAGTTCTTCTGGTGCGGCGCTGTTAGACGATATTTTATTGGAGCGCAGGAAAGAACTGGCTTTCGAAGGTCATCGCTATTGGGATCTTGCCCGTTACAACCGTGATGTGGTACGGGTCAATATTTCAAATAATTATCCCGGCGTACCATTGACAATACCGGCAGATAACTTCAGGAGAATATTGCCGGTACCCCAGGCAGAATTAGATGCCAATCCTACTATAAGAACACAACAAAACCCGGGTTACAATTAAATCAATACTTACTGCTGCAATTAAAAGGGCTGTCGTTATGGGCAGCCTTTTTCAATTAAGATGATATTTTACCCAATGTGTATTGGCAATCTCGTCGCCTGCAATTGTTTGTAGAGGGTGGGTTTTTAGTTCGGAGTTTCATTTGTTTCATACCGGGGAAGGCGTTGTTCATTTTGGTAGTTGCCTGTTTTTTATCATTGCTAAAAGCCAGGCTTAAAACGTTCCCGGATCACGATAATACGTTTTCATTTTGCCTATTTCATAATTAATACAGGAAAACAGATTTGGACTGCTGATTTTCAGGTTCCAGTCTTTTAGTTAAGTGCAGCATTACCCTGCTTCGATTTCAAAAATTCATGCTTTGGTAATATAACCCCGTACTGGGGTAGCAACTATACAGAAATTGTTGCCTTAATGTCAAGTTTTTCAAACTAACGGGTGTAATTCTATTTCCCCGAAGTAAACAATCACAATCAAAAACATGT
>JANOCH010000353.1:0-6722 GCA_031412015.1 Chitinophagaceae bacterium | reverse complement strand
AGATGATCTATTCAAAAAAATGTTTTTAGATGAAATTAAAGTCACCTTTGGACTTATTCATCCCAACATTGCACAAACTTATGATTATGGTGACTATCCTGCCGCATTCGATTTTCCGGAACACCGCATTTTTGAACAGGTGATAATTAAAAACCCGGTGTCAGTATTGACCTGTCGCACCGGTTTACTTTAGAGCAACGCTTTGTTGGCAGGGTAACAATGTTGAACGGAATAAAAAACACCGGATACGTTTTTTTAAACAGGATAAGATACCGGTTACGTGGAGAAATTCCACTGCACAAAAAAGAAGCTGTTAAAAAATCCTGGAGTATCATAGCACAGGATGAAGTTTTTATTGGCTGGGGAAAAAGCATTCGTATAAATATTTTTGACCAGAACCGGCTGGCGGTTTTACTTGGGTACAAATTAAATTAAACCATAAAATTGGAAGCCGGGTATCTGAATCAGATTTTACAACAGGGCAAAAGAATAAATGACAAGGCAGTGTTTCAACCGTGAAAACCCCGGAGAGACCGCTAAACTTATTCGAAAATCATTAACCAAAGAAGGCTGTGCAAAAGATAAAAGAATACTAAAACAAAAAATGCCAGACAGGCTTGCCTTTCTCATAAGCATAGAATTACGTTTAGTTTGTAATATAAAACCTTACGACTTGCCGCAAATCACCGTTGTACTGAGACCGATAGCTATTGGGTGCAACTCAGCAGTAGTGTCAGCGAGGCTGTTAAACCATCATAAAGAAAGATAGCAGTTTAATGAGAGCAGCTTATTTCCAAATCGTTCCTGCCCCAGTAAAAAGGTATGGGCGAAGGCAGTTGCAAAATCATTAAGCTATCCACTTTATAATTTAATTAATTCCGTTCTAATCAGGAACATTCAAAAAAGAACTATATCAAAGCTTGCTTTACCTTTATTATGCTGATACTATCCCCTACACGAATCAGTCCTTCACCGCCACATAAAACATTCTGCCCAAAATAAACTTTGTTATTAGCCATCCGGTAGGTAGCGAGGGTTTTCAGTGGCTCTTTTCCCGTAGCACCCGTTTGCTGGTTGATAGTAGTAACCACGCAACGGCCACAAAGTTTTACTCCATAAAAATTAATACCGCTGACGCTAAACTGTTCCAGGCTGTCTTCCTCGAATGGCTTCCCTCCTGCCATTACAATGTTGGGCCGGAACCGATCCATCGGTAACGCTTCGGTCATCCGCCCGTTCAGATCGTCCAATGAAGACTGACCGATCAAAAGCACAGGATAACCGTCTGAAAAACTGGTGATGTCATTATTGAATGCATAAACCGGATCTACCTTTCTTTTTGTCGACTCCGGCATATATAAGAGTCGGCAGGGAGAATTTAATTTTTCTGAAAACCACTTGGCAGCTTCATCACTTACATACTGTGCTTCACAATAATCATCCCATACTTTTACGGTTGTGACAGACAGGGATGGCTGCGGCTCCAGTGGCAGCCGAAGCTTGTCGGATTGGTGATCTTTGTGCCAGACAATAAGCACATCTGCTTCAATGGCAGTCCTTAGTAAAGCCATCAAAGGACGTTCACGTTGTGTAAGGAACAAGCCATTGGCATCAACCACCATGAATCGCCTGTCATTCTTCAAACCCCGATCCGTGATTAAAGCCGTGTTAACAGCTATACCTCCAAGCGACTTTATCGGATAGATATACAATTGACTGATAGAAAGCATATTTAAAAATAAATAATTTGTAAACGCCACCGGTATTTAAAAAAGATACCGTCGATTTATTTTTATCTCTTAAATAAAAAGTACATTTAACGCATACAGTTTAACAGCATTTTTATTTAAATCTATAGGGCGTCATGAAACCAACTATAACTATTGAATATTGCCCCAAATGTCACTGGCTGCTCCGTTCCGCTTATATGGCACAGGAGTTCTTAACGACCTTTGAAAATGATTTGAAAGGAGTAACCCTGCAACCCAGCGAAGTAAATGGCGATTTTCATATAACCATTGACGGCAAGAAAATTTTCGACAGGAAAGCCTATGGTGGCTTTCCCGAGATCAAAGAATTAAAACAATTAGTCAGGGATATAGTGGCGCCGGGGAAAAGCCTGGGTCATACGGATACAAAACCGCATCACCAGGATAGTCTTTAAAACCATTTCCCACTAAGGCACTAAGAACACAAAGTGTGATGTTTTGTGACCTTTAAGTCTCTGTGGGATAATCTAATATTTGATTGAACATCACAATAATTAAAAAATCCTCGTGCTAGGCATTATTCTTTGCGGCGGTCAAAGTTCCCGGATGGGCAGCGATAAGGGGCTGTTGAAACTGGAAGCGAAGACATGGGCGCAGACAGCTATCGATAAAATGTCGGCCTTGAGTATTCCCATAAAAATTTCTGTCAACAGCCAACAATACCCCGACTATAAATTTGTATTCCCTCCCACCGATCTTATCAAAGATGACACAACCTTATCCTTGAAAGGGCCGCTCCTTGGAGTATTAAGCAGCCATCTGCAATTTCCGCAGGAAGACTTGTTTGTCCTCGCCTGCGATATGCCTCTGATGGAATCCGATTTGCTTCATACACTGTTTACACACTATCAGCAAGAACCTTCTTTCAATGCCTATGTTTTTGCCAATGAAGGAGAACCCGAGCCTTTGTGCGGAATTTATAAAGCCGGCGGTTTGTCCACCATCCTGGAGATGTTGAGTGCCGGCCGTTTAAGCAAACACAGTATGAAATTCGTGTTGGACCACCTGGCAACAACGCTCATCCCTGCAACGCATGAGCAGAAAAAATTTTTCCGGAATTTTAATGCCCACGCGGAATTAAATGGCTTGTAACCCGAGCTCAGTTTATCCTTGGTTGGAGCTGGTCCCGGAGATCCGAAATTGATCACCCTTAAAGCCATCCGGGCCATTGAAAAGGCTGATGTTATACTATATTATGCACTGGCAAATGAAGTATTACTGGCTTATGCACAATCAAAGGCGATAAAGAGATTTGTGGGAAAGCGATACGGTTGCCATGCGCTTTCGAAGGAGGAGATCAATATTCTAATTATCGAATATGCTAAATCGCATGGTCACGTGGTAAGGCTCAAAGGTGGTGATCCGTTTGTATTTGGAAGGGCCCAGGAAGAGATCGATGCCGCCCGCCAGGCAGGAATTGAAGTGTCGGTAATCCCTGGCATATCCAGTGCACTAGCGGTACCGGCTATGCAAATGATACCGCTTACCAATAGAGGAATCGCTGAAAGTTTTTGGGTTACTACCGGGACTACCCGGTCCGGTGATATTTCAGGCGATATAAAACTAGCGCCACAATCGTCTGCTACGGTTATCATATTGATGGCCATGAGTAAACTGGAAGCCATCATGGACATCTTCAGAGAATGCGGAAAACAAGATACGCCTGTTGCTATTATTCAAAATGGCACGACGCCCGAAGAGAAATTGGTGATCGGATCCGTAAAAGACATTTTATTCAAAGCCGAATTTGCTGGCATTGCCAACCCTGCCATTATTGTAGTAGGTGAAATGGTGAATCTGCATCCGTCATTGCTCAAGGAAAAGTTACAGAGCAAAACAAACCATAATTTTCTTTCCACGTAATAAGAACTAATCTGCCCGTTTCAGGTTAATATTGTTTTATAAATTAATTGGAACCCGGGTATGAAGCAAAATAAGAAGACCTGTGACCTGCAGAACTGTGTTATGTGCAGGCAATGTATCAAGGATTGGCTACCTGCAATAGATAGCAACCGGAAAAGTTTTCATTTTAAAAAAGGAGAACTGTTATTCAAAGAAGGTAAAACGATGACCGGGATGTATTTTATTAATACCGGCCTGGTTAAAGTGCATAAACGCTGGAATAATGATAAAGAACTGATCTTACGCATCGCAAAGGATGGCGATATCGTTGGTCACAGGGGTCTTGGAACTGATACGGTATATCCTGTTTCAGGAACGGCATTAGAACCCACTGATGTTTGCTATGTTGATCTTGATTTTTTCGAGAGCACTCTCAAAGTAAATCCGGGTTATCTCTACCATCTCATGATGTTTTTTGCAGCCGAATTAAAAGAGTCAGAAAAAAGAATGCGTAACCTGGCGCACATGCCGGTTAAAGGAAGAGTTTCAAATGCCCTTCTTTTTTTGAGGCAAAAATTCGGTACAGCTCCGGAAGGTTATATTAATATTTTGCTAAGTCGCCAGGACCTCGCATCGTATACAGGAACTACTTATGAAACCCTTTTTCGTATCATGAATGAACTGGCTGAAGAAAATGCGATCAAAATGGATGGTAAAAATATTTTCATCCTTCACGAAGAAAAACTACTGGATCATACAAGGGATGAATAAAAATCTATAATATTTTAGGGTCGTCACGGTATTTATCTATTGTCATTTTCCTGCGGCCCAGAAAATAGCATTTCGGAATAACTTTTTATAATTCTCATCGTCAAAGAGCTCCGGAGAGTGACCCATAAAAATATAAACGTTTCGTGCCGCATAGTTTTTATTTGTCCATACCACCGGGTGATCCCCCATTTTCTTAACGGATGCTGGGAAATAAGATGATTCATCTACACTGGCGATGACATGAACCTTTTCCCTCGGACTTTTATCATAGGTGTACCATTCTTCTTTTTCGATCAAGAATGAAGACGGAATACCACTGGTGACAGGATGAGAAAGGTCTTCTACCTTAACATTCCCTGCTGCAAACCCGGCGATATAATCTTTGAATTTGATCCCACCCATAAAATCGAAGAACCATTGCCACATCGGGTATCCGTCAAATTCGCCGAGCAATGTAGCATGATGAAATCCAATCCAGCCTCCTCTTCCTTCTGTAATATATTTTTCAAAATCGCTCACGGCCTTGTCCTTCCAGGCATAGGGCGGATAATCCAATTGAATAAACAATTGATACTTTTTCAAATATTCATCATCAATGTTATCGGTCGTAATGATGTGATCAATTAAAAAATTACTATCGGCTGCCAAGTTATCCAACCAGGGTCTCGCGGCTTTTGAATATTCAATATGATGGCCTCCATTTTCTGACAGCACCAATACCCTGAACTTTGGAATTTTGACAACTACTTGTTTAGTAGCCGACGAAGGCGGTCCGATCTCATTTACCCGAGTCTGATCATTTATTTTCCCAGAAAGAATAATAAGCACTGTGAGCAGCAACCCAACTGAGATTACCCTTTTATTAAAAATCTGAACTATCATGTTAGGCAACTGTCCTGGTGCTGGTCATTAATTATTGTCGAATTTAACTAAGTTCAGGACATAAAAACAGGCCTTCTTAAAAGACATAGCCTGTTTAATACTTATCACTCATACATTCCAGCCGACATTTTCTTGTATACGCTTAGAATTCTATTTTATAATTCAGTATGGGTATCAATCCTGTTTGATAATTATTAACCACGCTCCCTTTCTTTTGATCAAATCGCTGATTATAAAAATTCAGACGATTCGTCAGGTTTTGTATATCCAATGATAAAGTACTGGTGACCTTTCTGCGGTTCCATTTTATACTCACCCGCAGATCAGTACGAAAATACGCAGGGTTTTGCAGGCTGTAAGCTTGCTCTTCTTTAAAAACTGTATAGCCTTCCTGTAGAGATCGCTGCTCATCGATAGGTGTAGTGCGATAGCCACCGGCATAGATCGTCTTGATATTAATTCCAACGGTTCTAAGTTTGTTAGCCGACAAAAAATCTTTACCCGCCAGGAAGGTTACGATATAATTACCGTTGAACCGGGTATTTCTTTCTTTTCCATCGCCTGCTGTGTATTTTGATTGATACAACGAGTTACTAAGTGTATAATAAAAATTGTTATCCAGGTATTTTTCTAACGAAATCTCTATCCCGTAATTTTTTCCTTTGCCTTTATTTACCAGGGGATCCGTGACATAATCATTTTCTACATTCAACACCGAAAAAGAACTTGTATCATAAACGCTGACAGGGACGTTGAATAAATGCTGGTAATACAACTCGGTCTTCAAGCGAAGGTTTTTTCCCAACCTGTATTGGTGCGACAGGACAAAATGATGTGATTGGGTAAGACCTAAATCCTTATTGGGGTTGATGATATTACCGGCACCGTCTTCAACTTGTGCAAAGTATACGCCGAGCGGCTGCACCTGGCTATGGAGTCCATAACCAAAAGCCAGGCTGCTTTTCTTACTAAGATCCCATTTCAACGAAGCCCTGGGTTCAGCCGAAGACGAATGGTTATAAAATAATCGGATGTAATGAAGCCCCGCGTTAAAAGTAAGATCGTTTGAAGGCTTGTATTGCCATTGGGCAAATGATTGCAGCAGTTGAGTCGTTCCTTTCGTATTAATCATTTCCTCAATTGGTGCATTGGGGTTTTCCTTTGAAAAGCGATTATAGCTAAATCGTATAAAATTGGTGATGGCCCCTATACGAAGCGTATGCTTGTTATTGAAGCGGTGGTTTAGGGTTGATGAAACCGTCCATTTCCGGGTATCATATTTGCCCCGGTACTCTTCAGAAATTGTATAATCATCCTCAATATAATGCTCATTGTAAATAAGGCTATTGTAAGAAACCCCGACAGCGGATTTAAGGTTAGTTTTATTTCCCAACAAAATACTATGTGTAATACCAGTCATACCTGTATTGGAAACAAATTTTGAAATTTCCCTGTCTT
>JANOCH010000352.1:0-6739 GCA_031412015.1 Chitinophagaceae bacterium | reverse complement strand
TTGCAAAGAAGCAGCCGAAATATTGTAGCCCAACATTATGTTTTTCAAACGCAGGTAATCACCATCTTCCAGAAAACGTGTTGAAGTACGGGCATTTTGATTTGGATCGGAAGAAATAGCACGGGGAATATCAGTATTTGTATTGGTAGGCGTCCACGCATTCAATACCTGTGTGCCTGCATTAAAGAAACGAACCATGCCTTCGGTAATAACCCGTGTGGCGTTAAAAATTTTATTTCCCTGTACTCCCTGGAAGAAAATGGAGACATCAAAATTCTTATAGTTGGCACCTAGGCTTAAAGCATAAGTTGTTTTAGGAATGAATGAGCCGAGGAACTGGCGATCTTTTATGTCGATTACACCATCTTTATTGGTATCCTGGAATTTAAGATCCCCGGCAGCGGTTCCCCCTGTTTGTGTAGCATGGCCACTAACCTCAGAAGCATTCTGGAAAATACCTTCCACTACCCAACCATAGAATGCCTGGATAGGTTGACCGACTGCTGTATTGGTTATGTTGTAAGCTCCGAAATCCTGGTCTCCTCCTGCTTCGATATTGGTAACTCCCTCCGCTAATTTTGTCACTTCGTTTGTAACAAAACTCACATTGGCGCTGGCATTCCATTTCAATTCACCTTGCCTGTCATTATAACCTAATTGCAATTCAAATCCGTTGTTCTCCATAGAACCTACGTTTTGAGCCACGGTACTATTGATATAACCAAAAGACGGAGGTAGTGGTACGCTTAAAATCAGGTTATCAGTTTTCCGCTGATAATACTCCGCCGTTAGGGTGAACGTGTTTTTTAAGAATCCCAGGTCTACCCCTATATTCAACTGGTTTGTTTTTTCCCATTCCAGGTCCTGGTTTCCTAAGCGTTGAATAGAAGAAGCGGGACCACTGGTAGCCGTACCACCAAAAGGATAATAAGCACTGTTAGAGTTTACACTAACGAGCCATGGCGTATTACCTAATACCAGGCCATTAAGACCAGTAACTCCATAGCCCGCTCTTAATTTTAATTCTGAAATTTTGTCCTGGTTTTTCATAAAATCTTCCTCGTCGATCCTCCAGCCTATAGAAGCAGAAGGAAAAGTAGCCCATTTTTTACCAGGAGCCCAAACCGAAAGTCCGTCACGGCGTACAGCTAAACTCGCAAGGTATTTACCTTTAAAATCATAATTCACACGACCCAGGTAAGAGATCAATGTATTTTCGCCCACCAGTGTTTGAACGCCTACGTTGGTTGCATTATTCAATGTTCTGAGTTCATTAGACGCCTGGTTGCCGGTGGCATTTTCCTGCCTTGTTTTTTGGCTCTGCTGCTCATAAACAGCTATCGCATTGATATGATGATCGCCAAAAGTTTTATCGAATGAAAGTTGCTCTGTAAATAACAATACAGTAGAAACATTTCGATTATTAGTGATAGTTGCCTGTGTGGCACTTGAACCGGCGATAGTGCCATTGTCATTGAAAATAGGTGAAAAGCGATAGTCTAATCCATTGGCATAGTCGATACCAAAGGTAGAACGGAATTTCAACCATCTTGTAAAGCTAACGTCGAGGAAAGCGGTTCCCAGGATCTTTGCGAGACTTCTGGTACCAGGATTTTTTAATGATGCATCTTCTACCGGATTGGTAGGGTCACCGCCATCTAAAACAGAGTTTACACCTCTAAACCCACCATTCGAAGTTGGGTCATACACAGGAATATGCGGCATCATCCTGATCACGTTTACCAAATTTGTCCTGGAGCCGGTTTCATTATTATCATAATCCTGTTCGCCGGAAGCAACATATAAATTCTCTCCGAAAGTGAAGATCTTACTGATCACATGATCTGAGTTAAGCCGGAAACTATAACGGCGATAACCAACACTTGGAGCAATTCCCTCCTGGTCCATAAAACCAGCAGACGCATAAAAACGGGATACGTCATTTCCACCACTTACGCCTATGTTATGCTGGGTCATTGATCCCTTTTTGAAATAAGCATCCTGCCAGTCGGTATTAGTTTGACCATAGGTCTGCGTAGCACCCGCGTGAGTAGGTTGATCTATATCAGGAGCTGTGAGACGGGGAACCTGGCTACCCCTGTAGGCAAGCGCATATTGTTTGAATTGTTCCGTGTTTAACAGGTCAAGTCTCTCGGTTATACTTTGTGTGCCATAATATGAATCAAGGCTTACACGAATTTTGTTATCCCTTCTCCCCTTTTTAGTCGTGATCATGATCACACCATTTGTAGCTCTTGAACCATAGATAGCAGCAGCAGAAGCGTCCTTCAATACGTCAACAGACTCGATATCCCTGGTATCAATGGTAGAGAGGTTGCCGGTTGGGAAGCCATCTACCACATACAAAGGGTCAGAAGCATAACTGATAGAACTGATACCCCTGATACGTACTATAGGTTCGGCCCCGGGGCTTCCGTTGTTAGTAACGGTTAACCCGGCAACACGGCCCTGCAGTGCCTGGGAAACACTTAACACCGGCAGCTCATTCAGTGTCTTACTGTTCACACTGGAAACAGCTCCTGTGACCAACGCTCTTCTTTGCGTACCATAACCCACAACCACCACTTCATCAAGTGATCTGTTATTGGATTGCAACGAAACCTGAACCGAATTTTTTCCTTCGATACTCACTTCTCTTGTTGTCATACTAACAAAAGAAAATATGAGAATTTTCGCATTGTCGTCAACCTCTATCGAGAAAGTACCATTGGCGGAAGTGGTAGTGGCATTATTCGCACCTTTTACCTGTACTGATACATCCCCAAGCGGCTCTCCTTTATCATTGGTCACCGTACCGGTAATAGTTCGTAACACAGGTGCCTTAATTCCGTCAAAAGAATTTTCCGTTCTTTCTGAAATAATAAAAATGCCGGACTCTTCGACAAACCGGTACTTAAGTCTTGTTGATGCCATCACTTCATTCATCACCTGGAATACCGGCTTCTCTCTTGCATTAACACTAAATACCCGGCCCTCAGGAATTATATCATTGCAGAAGGTAAACCGGTATTTGGTTTCCTTTTCGATCGCCTTAAATATCTTCGTAAGCTTTACACCATGAAGCGAAAGATTCACTTTCACCTCCTGGGAAAAGCCGCCTGCGTTGACCGACATGGCACAGACAAACAGCAGAATGGAAGTTAATTTCATGATTTTAAGCAGCTTCGTTAGTGATAGGTTTGTAAAACTCCATCCATAAGCATGATTTTTTTTCATACCTTTATTTTGGTTTTAATTTAAAAAATAGAAACAACTTTTATTATCTAAAAGCCGTTTCAAAGTTTTTAGTACAGGGGGAATGTTCCCGCATTCTTCCCTGTATTTTTATTTAGACAAGTTTAATTTCAGTGTTTCTCCATATTCTATTTTATAGTTGAACTTCCTGGATTCTTTTAAGAAATCAAGCACGGTATTTATATCCTCTTTTTCAAAGTTGCCGGTAAAACGGTAATTGCGGAGACTGTCATCTTCGAATTCAATTTGCGCCCCGTACCATCTTTCCAGTAGTAGGGCTATATCGCCAAACAATTCATCATCAAATATCAATTTGTTTTCTTTCCACGCTACTTCCTTTATGTTGCCATAATCAGTTACCTGCAGCTTTTTCACGAGGCTGTCCGGCAGATTTACACTCTCACTGCCGTCTACCGCAGATGAATTACCAGTTGTTTTTGTTAGCGGATGTTCCCATTTTATTTTCTGATTGGGATAAAGCAACATCGTACGGTTATTGCTTTCTTTAAGTGTTACTTCTATCAATCCTCTTAGTAAAGAAGTTTCCGTGATCTTTTCGTTCAGGTAAGCCTTGACATTAAAGGCAGTGCCCAGTGCTTTTACATCCATAGCCGGGGTATGAACAACAAAGGAAAGTTTTCCATTATGCTTTACATCAAAGAAGGCCTCTCCTTCCAGGTAAACATCCCGGGTGAAAACGCCAAAACTTTCATAGATCTTTATCTTACTTCCCGCATTCAGTGTCACATCCGAACCATCTGGCAGTTGGATATTCTTTCTTTCACCGTATGCGGCCACGAATGTTTTAATGTTTTTATTCGTGCCATTAATATAATGGTTGATACCGAAAAAAACCGCAACCAATAATACAGCGGCGGCCGTAAGTTTAAGCAACATGGAAATAATCTTGCTAGTTTTTTTCTTGTCAAAACCCTCCATTTGAACAACGGGAGCAGGTTCTGGTAGTTCCAATAGGTCCAACCGGCTTTTTAACCGGTTTACCTGTTCCTCCATATCCGCTTCTCCCAAAGCATTGAACAATTCGATAAATCTCTCCTTTGCATTTTCCATCAATACCCGGCGATCCGGGTTTTCTTTAATATAGTTCTCCCAAAATGCCACATCCTCCAATGAAGTCCTTTTGCAATAGTTAATAAAAGATTCGTCAGCCAGTAGATCCGTAAGGTCCATTTTATCAGACTTCATGGTATGGTTTTATTAAAACGTTCTAAAAACAGAGTATCTCACCGGCATTTTTTACCCGTTAATTGAAAAAAAAATTTGTTTTTTTCTGAAATTGAATGGCACAGCTTTAAAAAAGAGGACTAGCAGGAAAAAATAGTGGTATCAGGAAAGGGTCGCAGAAGAAGCCAGGACGGCTATTAACGATAAAAGGGCAGCGCTGTGGTTCGGCTGGCTGGCAACCATGTCTAATTTTAATTTTTTTAACGCCTCATGGATTTTATTATACACCGTGCGATGGGATAAGCCGGTCCTTTGCACGATTTCTTCATAGGTAAGTCCTTCATAAAACCGGAGCACGATGAGCTCCCTTTGCCGGTTAGGAAGTTCATTAATGTAGTTCATTAACAGTTTAAATAAATGATTTTGCTGATCCTTCCTGATAAGCTTCTCTTCAGGGTTAGGCTGCGGATCCTCTGAGTAATTGTTCCATACCACCTGCAATGAGCCGGACTTTCCAGATTTTTTCCAATCGCTGGTAAGTTTGCGTAAAAATGAAGTTACGAGGTAGGTCTTGACATTGTTGGCCGCTTCGATAGTTGCCCTTTTTTCCCAAAGGTATAAGAACAATTGCTGAATCGCGTCTTTAACCAATTGACCATCTTTTATCTCCTTCAGTCCAATAAATAAGAGTGGGTGGTAATATTTTTTATAAAGGGCAAGGAACATTTCTTTGTCTCCCTGTTGCAGTCCTTTCCACATTATTTTATCATTATCCATAAGCAATCGTAATCAATATTAGGAAATATACGGCAACAAATTGTAATTAAAAATATCTCCGGCACGCGATTATTGCCGTCAGTTGCTAAATCTCATTCGTTGGTCACCGTTAAAAAAAAATGATTACAGCGGTTTCATAGTAGCCTGACAAAAAAATAATAAGTACTTAGCGTGACCGCGGAAATCGGGTCATATGAGTATCCGGTGTATACGGAAGCGTAACAAGGACGCAAAAAACCTGCTGCATCAACAGCAGGTTATATTGGACGGTATTCAGTAACAATTTTAATCGAATATAATAAATCAGGCTGCCAAGCAATTTGAGTTATCTACAATTTCTAATATAATTTTATCCTTTTTTGAAATGAAGAAACCAAATGGTTTAGCTGCGGATGTGCTTCCTTGAACTTTTAGAAAAACAGGTTGTGCGATAACGATCCGTGTATCGCTGCAGGATTTAAAATACTATCTACGGCTATCCACCCAAATTTGTGATCAATAACTATTCATTATTTATCCAAACGTGATTAGTAAACGAAAATCTACGCTCAACTTTTTTTTGAAATGGTGATTTGCCCGATGCTCCCAAACCAATCCCGGATCACTCAAGTATATGTTGAAAAATCCTGGTTCCGCGCCCGATCTTCGGATTTGAAACCCATGCCCGAAACAAGTGAGCCGGGAGTACTATACATAAACTCTTAGCACTTACTATTCAATATTTTATATATTTGATATTATTACACCGATGTTTATTTATTCACTATGGTACGATAAGTTTTGAAATATGCCAAAATTTTCCTTTTTTTATCTCCTCCTTTATCTTATCGTTCAAACTAAGAAGCGATACATCCCAATAAACCTCGAAATCCCAGCTTTTTTTAATCAAACTTATTGCTAAGAGAATGTAAGAATTCTACACTCCAGATGTTTTCATTCCCAGGCGTAGTACACAGTAATTAAAGTTATTTTAAAGTTGATCGGCCTTGCCCGATCCTGATGCCTATCCCGTTTCTCTCCAATCCTTTCTAAGACCCCAACAACAATTCAATATGTTCCAATTTCACTGTGTGAAAAGCTGAATGGATAATGCTTTCCTAAGAGTACCATTTATTACTCACGAAATTTTTTATAACCCCTGTCGGGGTTTATAAAACAAATGAATTACGCCGTACAAAATATTATAGGGCATCTCTCCGTGTTGTTCAGAAGGAATTCTATTTCCTTTGGCCGGACAGCCCGGGTATATTTTGGATTTTTATTTTTGCTAGCTTGTACGTTGAGCGCGGGGGCTCAAACGGCAACAATTGCTGTCAACACTCCTTCAGTTTGCCGGGGAACGACTGAACCGGTTATAACTTTTACCGGAAGCGGAGGCAATCCTGAATATACTTTTAATTACACTATTTATAATGGTACGACACAATCAACGCTTGTAACGGGTACCAGTATTGGAAGTGTTATTACCCTTCTGGCTCCAACGGGAGTTTCGGGAACTTATGTTTATTCATTACAGAGTTTT
>JANOCH010000351.1:0-25569 GCA_031412015.1 Chitinophagaceae bacterium | reverse complement strand
ATTAAAACCAATATCCGTTCGTATGAATAAGCCATACCACAACGACCAGGCACATATTGCCGAGGAGTTTCATTTTATTGACGACCACATTACTCAAACAGCCCGTTTAGCTTTTCTAAAAATTAATTCTTACAAACTTTCCCAGATCAATGCTGCTTTTTGCATGAGCCAGGAAGAGCTGGCAAACATTATTAAGAGCAGCCTGATGAATTACAGGGACCCCGCAGGTTTGCTCGCAGACCTGGGATTTTTTAGTGCTGAACTGGATAACTAGCAGCAATCTCCCGAACCAATTGCTTTAACCAAATAAGCCAGTGTTGTTTACATTGGCTTATTCAATTTGTCGCAGAACCGGGCGATCCTTAGGTATTGAATTATTAAAAACCTTTTTTCTCCACCGGTTTAGAAAGTAAATATCTTGTCATGAAAATTCCACCGGCCCCACTATCATTCTGGCTTAATGTAAACGAAGTCACGTGTTCCAGCTTCCAGCCATCATCCGTATAGGATTTCAACGTTTTTACAAGCTTGTCTTCGTTTTCTTTGATGTTCTTAAAATTGATGCCGGCCATGCTGAAAAGATTTTCCATGTCCGTTTCTTTTTGAGATCCATCAGGATTGGTAACGATCATGCGGGAACGACCCAGGCCACCGGCCACAACGGATTCAACCGTATTGATCTGCATAAATTGTTTGGCAATTGTTTCTGGTTTAACTTCCTGCGCCGTTACGCTGCCACCTACTGCAACAGCCACAAGAAGTATAAGAATGACTTTTTTCATATTTTCTATTTTTCATGCAAGCTAAGCGCTGAGCAGATGATTGCCCCGGCCCAAACGGGTCGGTTGATAAAAAACTTGATTGAATTGAGGTTTTAGAAGAGTGTTTCGAAACAGAGGTGCTGTAAAGATTTTATTTTGATCTTTTGGCCGTATTTGCTGTTTTAGAGAGAATCCCGGACTGGTTGGTCCGGGATTCTCTTCAATTTAATTCTTAACACTGTTCCAAACGGAGACAGGGGAGAACAGCTCAGATAACTACTTTTTCTTTCTTTGCCTTATTTTTTGTTTTATCTTTTTTATCTTTCATATCATCTTCCGTTGCGTCGCCTACGATGATCTTTCCAAAACTTGATTTGATATCGATCTTTGCCGAGCCACTACCTGATTTTCCTTCGTAGGTCCTATTGGAATCAGGTCCATATTTATCGGGTGTGTCGGTACGTTTGATCCCGGCACTGCTTCTGTCGACAACAGTTCCAAAACTCGTAGATATGGTATAACTGGCTGAAACATTTCCCGGTTTGATATTGACGGTGCTATACGACTCATTTATGTTAAGTCCAGTGAGGTTGTTGTCAAGAACGATCTTTGTCGCATCACAAAACTCCAGCTTTATCTTATTTTTTCCTGCAAGGTTGGCGATGTCGACCTTCGAAAATTTAAAAGTAGCATCCACATTGGAGCTGCTTTTGATCGTAGCAACGCCAAATTCTACGCCGATGTCTTTTACATTGGAAAGAGAACCAGCAATTAATTTTCCGAATTTGCTGCTGACGGAAAGGGCGCCGGTATAATCAGGCAATTCGATATCGCCAAAACTGTTCGTCACATTCAATGCAACAGAGACCGGCAAATGCACTTCATAATCTATATGCATATTTGATTTGCAATTTTTGCAATTGTCATTGCCTTTATTGTCAATCTTCGTCTTGAATTCAATTTCGCTTCCTTGTTGTTTATCTGATACGCTGATCGCATCAAATATTTTCTGCGCGACATTTTCCTGGTTAGAACCTGCCTCGATATGTATGTCTACTTTGATCTCGTTCTTATCCCAGCCGATGAATTTCACATGACCAAAGCTATTGTCGATCGATAGCCTATTTCCCGAAGCCGGGTACGATTTGGAAATGTTTTTTTCTTTTACAAATTCATATTTTTCTTTTGCTTTCTCTTTTTGCGCTGAAAGTGTAAAAGCACTGAAAAGGAACAGTACACTAAATGTTCCGATTATTATTTTTTTCATTGTCGTCGGTTTTATTGTTGTTGTTAAATTCATGAATGATCAGTAATTGCTTACCCAGTAATTCTGCCTGCAGTTGAAGATTTTGCAGCATCGCTTTAATTAGTACCTCATGGCCGGGCGTTTGTATTGCCTGCGCTTTTAATACCCTGTAAGAACTATCCAAAGCTGCCAGGTCCTGGGCGAACTGGGAATACAATTCCGGCTGCTCTTTAGCTATTAGTTTTAATTGTTGTTGCTGCTCTTCAATAGACTGGTATATTTTTTTGGCTTCGGCTGCATATTCCGGCGCTATTTTGCCGATGTCGGCGTTTCCGGCATTGTTAACGGCCGGGGTTAAAATTTTTACAGTGTCGTTGCTCTTGTCATCTTTTCTTGTCACGACGAAATATATGCCGGCGGCTATTACAAAAAAAACAGCGGCGGCGGCGCTCCACTTATAAATGCCCCGTGGGGAAAATCGTTTTACCGGTTTGTCGGCGCCGATCGAACTTTCGATCTGCTCCCAGGCTGATGAAGAAGGCAGGTCGTTATCAAAATCCCTGCGATTCTCATTAATAAAATCTTTTAGTTTTCTACTCATGTACATCCTCCTTTTTCAGTGACTGCAACAGTCGCTGTTTGCCTCGTTTATATTGTGTACGTACTGTCGATTGGCTGATCTGCAGTATGTCGGCTATTTCTTCATAATCGTATCCTTCAAGCAGGTAAAGTGATAATACAGCCCTGTAACCATCCGGTAATTCACTGATCGCTTTCTTTATACCGGCGACACTGTATTCTATTTCACGCTCATCCGGCATATCAGCCTGTACAAATTCTTCCGTTTCTTTTTCCAGGTCGGTAAAAACCAATCTCCTTTTTTTTAACAGGGCGATACTTTTAAATACCACGATCTGCTTGAGCCAGGCCCCGAACGAAGCCTTGTTTTGAAAAGAGCGAAGCTGTAAAAACGCATCCGTAAAAGCTTCCTGCAGGATATCTTCGGCATCTGCCTGGTTAGCGGTTATCCGCAGTGCGGTACTGTACATTACCCGTGAGTATCGTTCATACAATAAACGATAGGCAGATTTGTCGCCCCCGATACATTGTTTGACCAATATATCGGCAGATGGTATGTTAACTGTCAGCTCCAGGCAATTGGTTTTATATAAAGTAAAAGATATTTGAGGAATGTTGCATGGGCCTGAAAGTTTTTTCCGGAGACGGTAACCTGTAGGGATGCATGGATGATTTGCAGCAGCGGGTGGCCGCAAAAAAATCTACCTTGAAAACAGGAAAGTACCAGCGGATTATTCAGGGGAAGTTTAGAGATCAATATAGAAAATAAACAGACATGTATAAATTTTGTAATGGCTATCGGTCATAAAGCATTTATGCCGACACAAACTTTCTTTTCAGCATACCAGCCGCTTTAGTATACCCCCCTTCCGCGCCATCAACAAAATGAATATGATCCTCATTCATGTTTCGAACATAACAGGACATGACGGATTCCTTGCTTACATACAGACCGTAACTTATATGGCCCTCATTTTCGAGGTCGTTTAATGCTGACTGCAATTCTTCCCGTTGGGATGTGGTGCCCGATATGACCGTATTTATTTTGCCATCTATTACCAGGGTATCGGACATATCGACCAATTGAACCAGGTATTTTTTCCCCTGCTTCGTACGGAAATAAAAATAGCCAAGCAGGGTAGTGACCCATTTGTGAAGCAGGTAAGTGGGTTTGAAGCCGCCGAATTTGACCCGCATTTCCAGGGTTATTTTTTCGAAGGTGGCTTTAAGCTTCAACATAGGGACTGATATCGGTTTTCTTTTTTCCGGTGCGCCATAGATCACATCGAGCGTATCAATTACTTTTTTAAAAGCAGGGGCTTGCTTTTCACGGTCGCGGGCAGTCACCAGGAGGCTTACCACTTCGTCATATTGCTGCGGTGGTTTTATTCTATCCCAGCGGCATTGCATACCTGTCAGGTCAAGTTCTTCTTCCTTTTTGGTTAAAGACGAAAGTATATAGTCTTCACCCTTGATCAATTTCTCCGCATGTAAAAGACCATCTCCCAGTAATACAGGAATTGAAATTGATTTAGACGTTCGCAGTTTACTGAGCTGAAGAGCGTGAGCTTCTTTATAAATATCCGCGACCGGAACACTGCCTACCCGCAGGGTGAGATCGTAGTTGCGTTGGGTGTTTTCCTGGTGGATGATCAATGCATGCAGCGTCGAAGTAAGAATGGATGAAGGAATAATAAAGGTGGCGCCGTCACCACCAAAGAAAAACGGAACGGTAATATTCGCTTTGTATGCGATATTCAATACGGCCACAATGCTGCCGGTGGCTACCAGGTTTACCGTTTCATGAAGACCCTGCTCAACAGCCTTTGTCGATTTTTTAACATCGGTGATAACCACATACCAATTAGCGGGCACTTTATAAAAAAGGTGCTCTTCCGTCAGCAGATCACCCAGGGGAATTTCATTCACAGGTAGCCTGGAATAAAACAGGTCATTGTTACTTTCAGTCATACAGTAGCGAACAGTTCAAAAGGGAAGGTAAGTTTTTTTGTAAGAATAGTGAGAATGGCAAAGGGGGCAAAATGACGGGGGTGTTTCAGCTTGATTTCCCGCAGAGATTGTGGGGTTCGCAGGGCGGGGTAGATCGATGACAGAGTCATTATGAGTCAACTAAAGCAACACGCAAAATATTGTCAGCGTTCCCCGTGCACCCTGCCTGATATTTCGACTGACAAATAACAAAATAACCTGGCACTTGACTGGCACTATTGATTTTGTATATTGTAACCGGCTTCGCCGAATAAAAGAAATAAAAGGGCCGGCCTGACGTTTTAACTATACCAAATATTCCTTATGAAGACCTATCTGAAACTAACTGCGTATATGACCAGCGTGTTTATACTACCTGTCATATGGGTAATCTCCCAGTATGGCTGTAATGCGGAATCGCAGCCTAACGCACAAGTAAGCCAGCCTGTTGTTGCCGCAGCCGTTACTCCTGCACAACCTGTTGTTAATACCGCTACTACTATTGCAGATGCGGCAACGATCATCAGCCGGCCTGAAGTACCGATTCTTTGTTATCACCAGGTAAGAGATTACAAGCCTTCCGATTCAAAAACCTCCCGTGCTTATATTATACCGGGGGGTGATTTTCGTGAACAAATGCAATCACTGGCCGACAGTGGTTATCACTCGATATTGCCTGATCAGTTATATGATTACCTGACAACAGGAAAGCAACTCCCGTCCAAACCTTTTATGATCACATTTGATGATACCCGCGTGGATCAATATACAGCCGCATTGCCTGAGTTGAACAAGCATGGTTTCAAAGCGACTTTTTTTATAATGACGGTATCGCTGAACAAGCCGGGTTATATGAGCAAGGAACAGGTGAAGCAACTGGCGGATGAAGGACATATTATCGGTTCTCACACCTATGATCACAAAAATGTAAAAACATATACATCTGATGATTGGGTAGACCAGGTGCAAAAACCTTCGCAACAGTTACAAACCATCACCGGTAAACCCGTTGAATATTTTGCTTATCCTTTTGGCCTGTGGAATAAAGAAGCGATCAGCAAATTAAAAGACCATGATTTCAAGGGTGTGTTTCAATTGGCTGCCAACCGTGATGAAAATGATCCGTTGTACAGCATTCGCCGTATCATCGTACCCGGAGGATGGAGTGGTAAAAGTTTGCAAAAAATCATGTACCGGAGCTTTAAAGATCATCTTTAAAAGCCGTTGTCATTTTATAAAAACAAATCCAAGCCTGTGAAAAAAAATCTATTAGCCACCGCACTGCTTTTACCGCTGATGATATTCAGCCAGAAAAAGGCAGATCTTGATCGTTTTAGATTCACCTCCCAGTTTCGTTCGCTGCCGGCTATATTGGTAGACAGCAGTTATCATACCTATCACGTTTCCGTAGAGACCTCCCGTCTTATGCAAGCCTACCTGAGTGGTATGACACCAGAGAAATCGGTGATCCTGGAAGGATGGAAAATGCTTAAGAAAAATGGTCACTTAGCTATACAAGTAAAACTGGAAGATCTTTTACCGGAATCTTTTTCTGTTAAAGAAAGGGAGGAGATCGTGAAGGACAGGGCGGGTAAGGAAACCGGCCGACGTAAATTATATACGCAGGAGGTAGTGTATACATTTTCCGCCTTCGCGGATGTAAGTGATCATAAAGGCGCCCATATCGAAAATATTGAATTAGCAGGCCGCAACTACAAACAGGTTTACAGAAGTCCTGAATTCGCAATAAGGGCTATGGCCGAGGGTTATTTCCTGATCAATAGCTTGACCGTTTCGGAGCAGTTATATAAAAACTGTGTCAACCGGGCGATGAACCAGTTAAATACGAGGATCAATAATGATTTTGGCTATGCCGTGACAACGATCACGGAACATATGTGGATACTGGATACTAAGAAGCACCCGGAATACCAGGCGCACCGCCAGGCTTTCCTTACCTGCAGTGAAGTATTGTTTGGCATCAGCGCCGATCGTCCGTTGGATGGTGTACGGGAGCAATTGAAGTCTGCCATCGATTATTTTGAAAGTATAAAAAGGAAATATCCATCTACCAGCAAGCACGATAGAAAGATGCGTTATGCCAGCCACTATAATCTTGCTGTAATGTATTATTACCTGGATGATCCGCAGGCTATGCAAAGAGAAGCAAACGCACTTATCCTTAACGACTATGATGCGAAAGATGGCAGGGCGCTGGCTAATACAGCACTCCATTTAAAAAATCTTTTTATGGAAACAAAGCTTAGCAGCCGCCATTTTGCGATAGATACCACCCGCTTTAAGGGACCGGGTGAACCTTCGGTGATTGCGGTGAAATAAGTGAATGGTCAATGGTGAATTGTCAATGGGCAACAGGCAATTGGCAGGCGATCGGCATAGGTCTATAGAATAAGATCTAAACTACTCTTGTTTTGAACTTCTTCGCAGATAGGCCGCCAGTTGATCAATCTTATCGGTACCGATCAGGTCAACACCGAGTTGCATTTGTAATTCCCATGACGTTTGATTGTCGGGGGCTGCCCAGAAACGAATGGTCTTTCCGGAATGATGTACACTATCAATGGTATTTTGCAGTTTTTTCCTGTCTCCGGGGTCAATTATATTTTCTCCTTTCCAGGCTGAGTATTTCGTAAATGGCAAACTGACCTGACCGACCCTTTCCCATTCAGCAGCAGTATGTGTTAATTTAAGATCATCATCGAAAAATATATAATGAGGATAGTTTTTATATGCTGACGGTAAGGGTCTTTTGCCGCTGATAAGTAGTACTAATTGTTTGTTTTCCTTTGTAGTTGATAAATATTGAATAAGCGGTTCTATCTCCTGTAGCAGCAGTTTTAATGTGAGCTCATGATCTTCTTTTATATCAACCAGTAATTTCAGGTGGCGTGATTTGTCTGTTGTAAATTCTTTTAAAAGAGGATCCAGGTATAAACGCTTCAGGGTAACGCCTGGTTGAATTTCTTTTTTGCTATGCGCTACACAAAGCATTCCGTTCACAGGAAAAATATCAGCTTCAACAGAACCGAAACCCGCCTGGTATGCCATATAAAAAGGAGTCTCCTGCAAGTAGTCGTTATGCGCATGGGCGTTGGAAACATTAAATGTTTTTTGCTGGCCGTAGCCTATCAATGTAAGAACGCAGCAGAAAAAGTACAAGAAGGGAAATTTTTTGATCATAACAAATCATTCTGAAAAAATATACTAATGCAAGGTGCTGTTTTTATTTACTGGTTTTATCAATTACTGTTTCATAAATGATCTTCCCGTTATAATTGATGAATTGTAGCAGGGCCTGGTTGCCTGCAATGGAAAAACTGGCTAAGCCCTGTTCAGAAGCAGCAAACTTTCCGCCTTCAGGATGCAGCGAGGTCACCCGCGCCTCGGAACCCGCACCCGAAATAATATAATGTGTCATTCCTTCCGGTTTGGTGTATTCTAAATGATGTTCATGCCCGGCGATATAAAGATTGACATTGTATTTCTTGAAGATGGGTTGCAAAAAGCCGCGCATTCTTTTTGTTTCTGGCGTGTTCATCCGCCAACCACCGGTGATGACAGGATGATGTCCTACCACAATTTTCCATTTCACCGTTTTGTCGCTTAGTGTTTTCTCCAGCCATTGTTCCTGGTCCTGGCTGGCGCCGATGGTATATTTAATGCTGTCTGTCGGCCTGCCTTGCATTTTTTTCTCAAAAGGATCAGTATCCAGGAAAACAAAAAGCACTCCCTGGGCCGTATCTCCATTAACAAAAAACTTTTTGGAATAAAAACGGGAGGGCATATCCCAGCGGCTGCTGATTGTTGAATATTGTACCTGTGCATCAGGGTTGGAGATATAATCATGGTTGCCCAGAACAGGATACCATTTTACGTGTAAGGATTGAGCCCGGTAAATTGTTTCAAACGACGATATCCAGTGATAGTCGGATACGCTTTGTACACCATAAGGATAAAAATTATCACCCGTTGCGATCACAAACCGGGCATCAATATCATGCGCCGCCTGGCCCATCGCAACGGCCACTTCTTTCTGATAGTTCTCACCATTGCGACCCCAATCACCGATCACCAAAAAATTAAGCGATCTGTCCAGTTTTTTTATTCCTGTTATTGAGCCGCCGCGGTAACTTCCGTCATCCACTACCGGCGCCTGTGCATATCCGCCGGATAAGAATAAAGAAAATAATGTTAGAAGTAAAATTGATTTGCAATGCCAAAAAAGCTTCACAACGAATAGTTTTGGTTGTAAAGCTGCCTGGGAAAATCTATTTTTTTATGATTTAGAATGGCGTTTTGATTATCGGGTAAGGGACGAATGACGGTCAAGCCCGGCCCGGTGCTGCAAAATAAGCAGGAGACTTCAACCGCAGGTAAACTTAGTATTATTATATATTATTATAAGATTATAAAAAAAGTTATGAATTCAATCCTGGTTATTTGAGTCTATTTTTTGAACTTTTTACAATAATAGGCAAGGGGTGTTTTCCCGACTGTGGAGCCAGTACTTTATCTATTCACGAAAACGGTTTCGTAAATAAAGGGGAGGCTTTATGTGCTTAGTATCTCAAAAAATTTCAATTTCGGAGTAAGGTTTTCGTTTTGCTTAACTTATAACAGCTTGCTATGGGTACAACACAATCCAATTTTACACCAAAAGAAGTAAATCCTTTAAGTAGTCTTGATGAATGGGAAGACGATGTCCTGCAACGTTACCCCGATCCTGATAGTATCGCTACTGGAAAGACAACGGAAGAATACCGTAACTACGAAGAGCCCGCAAGAGATACTGTGAAAGAATTTTACCGGTTAAATCATACTTACCAGACCTACGCCTTTGTGCAGGAAAAGCGCAATAACTTTTTAAAGTTTGATAAAAAGGAAATGCCGGTTTGGGATGCTTTTCAATTTTTAAATCAACTGGTGGATGATTCTGATCCGGATACGGATCTTGACCAGTTTCAACATTTACTGCAAACCTCAGAAGCCATCCGAAGAGATGGTCATCCCGACTGGATGGTATTGGTAGGCCTGATGCATGATATGGGAAAAGTGCTTTGTTTGTTCGGAGAACCCCAATGGGCCGTCGTAGGTGATACGTTCCCGATAGGCTGCGCCTATTCAGATAAAATAGTATACCCGGAATTTTTCAAGGCCAATCCTGATTTTTCCAATCCTGAATTCCAAACCCAATACGGCGTATATAAAAAAGGTTGCGGTCTGCGCAACGTAGATATGTCATGGGGGCATGACGAATATGTTTACCAGATGCTGAAAGACCGCATACCTGAAGGTGGTCTGTACATGTTGCGTTATCACTCTTTCTATGCCTGGCATCGCGAGGGTCAATATGATTATTTGCTGGATGACCATGACCGGGATATGCTTAAATGGGTAAAACTTTTTAATCCTTACGATCTGTACTCTAAGAACCCCGTGCCGCCAGACTGGAGTAAATTAAAGCCTTATTACGAAGACCTGGTTGCCAAATACCTTCCTTCATCGCTGAAATTTTAGTAATCGAAAGGCAGTATCGACCTTTTCATGAAACCGGAGATAAGAGTTGCATTAATAGTTCGGAAATATCCGTTGATAATGTGAATTAATTGGACGAGTATCTTGCGCATTTGAAAAATAGTTCCACCCCACCAAGAGCTCCTTTGACAGCGATTGGTCGCAATCTTTTATTCCGCGAGAGTATGTTTGAATTTAATTGGGAAAGGCGCTTGCCTCCAGATTTGATCCGTTTCGAAAAACATGAGGCTCGTTGACGTAAAAAGAAATACGTACAAACAAAAAAAAGAATTTTCCCGATCCCACAAACAGCTATTGACGGGGCATCTAAAATACCCGGGTATTTAGTTCAAAATCCAGGCTATTAATTAGCAATCGTATATTTAAGCAGTCAGGGCTGATCCATTCAATGAGTCAGCCTTTTTTTTACACCAAAATTGTAAAGGCTTAACTTTAGTTTCATATTATTTATTATGAAAAAAGGATTCTGTCTCTTGAAGGGTTTGTTGTTTTTGCAAGTTGTGTTGGTGGCTCAAAACGAAGCGCCCAAACTTTTACTTCGTTTGGATGATAATGGTATGAATCATTCAGTGACCATGGCTATTAAACAGGTGGCGGCGACCGGCATTCCTTTTTCCAGTTCGGTGATGTTTGCCTGTCCCTGGTACCAGGAAGCGGTAGCAGTGCTAAAGCAATACCCGCAGGTATCGGTTGGTGTTCACCTTACACTTAATAGTGAATGGAAATATTATCGCTGGGGACCGGTACTTGGCCAATCGGCCGTACCAAGCCTGGTGGATAGTAACGGGCATTTCCAGGCGTCCACAGCAGCATTTTTGAAAAGTGCATATAAACTGGATGAAGTAGAGAAGGAGTTAAGTGCGCAGGTAGAACGGGCTATTCATTCCGGGTTGCCGATCGACTATGTGGATTATCACATGGGAACCGCTACTTCTACACCTGAGCTGAGAGCTATTGTTGAAAAAGTCGCTAAGAAATATAAGCTGGGTATCTCAAGGTATTTCGGAGAAAATTACCAGACGATGTTTGCGGTTCCCATTGAAACCAAGAAAGATGAATTTTTAAGACGACTTGCCGGTTTTTCAAAAGATAAGGTCAATTTAATGGTGATGCATGTGGCTGAAGCCACACCCGAAATGAATGCTTTGGTGGATATGAATAACACGGATCAACACTCAGATTCAAAACCATTAGTTGCCATGCATCGTTCAGCGGAATTGAATACTTTATTATCTCAGGAATTTCAGAAGATGGTAAAAAGTGGCGCGGTAAAATTGGTTACTTACAGGGATTTGATTAGGGAGCAAGGGTTGGAGGGGATGAAGGCGGGGAATTGAATAGTCAATAATTCGCCGGTCTGTTTGGATTCAATAGACTGAAGCAACGAACTATACCGGCATAAATATTTTGGTACAATTTTGAACTTAATGAGATTGACAATTTTTTTTATAGCAGTTTTTTTTGCCTGGCAGTCCGTTTTAGCCCAAACCTTTCCAGCCAGGCCACTTGTTTCACCTATTACGTTTGATAAATATTTTAAAGACACGTTGACTTTCACAAAGAAATGGGACTACCCATGGTACATAGTTGCAGACGACAACGGAGCTAACATGGAAAATACTTCAGGTGGACCATTAACCAAAACCATACGGTCCATTTACATCATACAGCAAATTGTTGGACAAATCATCAAGCCAGGCACCACGTAAGATACTGTAATGCTATTTCAAATAATGACACGATAAATCTATTATTTCAGCCTGAACTTCCAGCTTATGCAAGTAAATTAACCGTCTCAATAAACGATAAATATTTTTGGAGCGACTTTTCTGCAACTTATCCTGCACCTGCCGGGAAGTTATCGTGGTTCGTAACACAACAAAAATTAGTCCTTGACAAAAATATTTACCAGCCAGGTGATACAATAAAGGGGTATTTAGAACTAGAGTTTACTGAAGTGAGCATTGAAATGAATAAAAAGCCATCCCGTAAAAAGTATTATTATAAAGGATATTTTAAAACTCCGCTGTTTAAGGGCGACTAAGATCGTAAAGGGAAGGTGTAGTCATAATAAAGTTTTAAAGAACTGCGCATAAAAGTATCTGGCAAAGTGTATCATAAATTGATGTAAATTCATATCAATCATTAGTTCTTTTAACACTTGTGCATAGAAGACAAAGGATGATAAGTTCCTCACCATTTAACGATAAATTTTATGATCCAGACCGAAAAGTTAGCTATCATCAAAGAAGATCCCTGGTTGGATCCGTATACTCATGATGTACAGGACCGGTTTGAGCGGTATCAAAGAGTACGTAAGGAGATCGAAGGAGTAGCCGGGAACCTGCTCGATTTTGCCACAGCCCATAATTACTACGGAATCAACTTCGATACGAAGCGGAACGGCTGGACATATATAGAATGGGCGCCGGGTGCCAGCGAGCTGTACCTGACAGGAGATTTTAACGGATGGAACAGAACCTCCCATAAACTGGAAAGAAATATCCACAATGATTGGGAAATATTTCTGCCATATGATGAATACAAAAATTCTTTTTTACATGGCAGCAAAGTAAAAGTGCATATACATGCGGCCAATGGCGCCATCGACAGAATTCCAGCTTATATCCGGAGAGTAATACAAGATGAAAAGACCTATGATTTTTCAGGGCAGCTATGGTTTCCCGATCCATTTCAGTGGACAGACAACCAGTTTAGCCCGGCTGAAAATTTCGAGCAACCTATTATTTACGAATGTCATGTGGGTATGGCCCAGGAATATGAAGGCGTGGGAACTTACCGGGAATTCGCCGACAATATTTTACCAAGAATCAAAGAGGGCGGGTACAATGCCATACAAATGATGGCGGTAATGGAACATCCTTATTACGGATCATTTGGCTACCATGTTTCCAATTTCTTTGCGCCTACCTCGCGGTTTGGAACTCCCGAAGACCTGAAGTATTTGGTAAATAAGGCCCATGCTATGGGTATTACCATGATCATGGACATCGTTCATTCTCATGCTGTAAAAAACCTGGCGGAAGGACTCAACGAATTTGATGGAACCGACAACCAGTATTTTCATGAAGGATCAAGAGGTTACCACGAGGGCTGGGATTCCAAAATATTCGACTATGGAAAATGGGAAGTAAAGAAATTTCTTTTATCGAATATTCGGTATTGGATGGAAGAGTTTCATTTTGATGGCTACCGTTTTGATGGTGTTACCTCCATGCTTTACTTCCATCATGGGCATACCAGTTTTGGTCACTACGATAAATATTTTAAAGATGGGGTTGATTGGGATGCTGTAACGTACTTACAGTTGGCCAATGAAGTGATCCATGAATTTAAAAAGAACGCTATTTCCATAGCAGAGGATGTGAGTGGAATGCCGGGATTGTGCAGGGCTCCCGAAGAAGGCGGCGTAGGATTCGATTTCAGGCTGGCCATGGGAATACCGGATTACTGGATCAAAATATTAAAAGAAAAAACAGATGAGCAGTGGGATATACATGAAATGTGGGGTGTATTAAACAACCGGCGTAAGAACGAGAAGACGATCGCTTATGCGGAATCACATGACCAGGCGCTGGTAGGCGATAAGACCATTGCCTTCTGGCTGATGGACAAGGAAATGTATTTCCAGATGCATGTAGATGATCCCAACCTGGTCATAGACCGCGGAATCGCCCTGCATAAAATGCTTCGCTTGTTTACGATAAGTTTGGGTGGCGAAGGGTACCTTAATTTTATTGGCAATGAATTCGGCCATCCTGAGTGGATCGACTTTCCGAGAGAAGGTAATAACTGGAGTTACCAATATGCGAGAAGACAATGGTCCTTGATGGACCGCGGAGATCTTAAATACAAATACCTGTCCAACTGGGATAAGGCGATGATAGCTTTTACCAAACAAAATAGAATACTATCAGCAGCTGATGCGAAGCAGATCAATATGGACGCCGCCAACAAAGTGATCATCTATGAAAAGAACGGCCTGGTGTTCATTTTTAATTTCAGCACCGGCAACTCTATTTTCGGGTATAAATTCTGGGTGCCGGCCAAAGGTAATTACAGGATCATATTAAATTCAGACCGTAAAGAGTTTGGAGGATTTGACAGGGTAGATGATTCTATTGATTATCCAACCAACGAAGAACAGATGGTAAGCATTTACCTGACCAACAGAACAGCGTTGGTGATGAAGAAAAGTCAGTGAGGAGGCCTTTTTTTTAAAGAATAATTCAATGGATAAACGATTGTTTTTAAAAACCTCGTCGGCCATTGCAGGTGGTGCGTTACTTTCCCGTTTTGTATCCTGCGCTCCTAAGGCAAAAGAAACTATGGAACATTTAAAAAACTGGGCCGGCAACCTGGAGTACAGTACCGGAAATGTACATTATCCTAAAACAGTTGCGGAAGTACAGGAAGTGGTGAAAAAATGTAATTCACTTAAAGCGCTGGGCTCAAGACATTCCTTCAACAAGATCGCGGATAGTACCGAAAACCAGGTTTCGCTCCAGGAGCTTAACAAAGTGATTTCGCTAGACGCCGCATCAAATACGGTAACGATAGAAGCCGGTATGCGGTATGGCGAATTGGCTCCTTATCTGCAGGAGAAAGGCTATGCTTTACATAATCTCGCTTCTTTGCCACATATAACCGTTGCAGGTGCCGTGGCTACAGCTACTCATGGTTCGGGGGTAACGAGTGGTAATTTGTCAACCGGCATTTCGGCGATTGAATTTGTGAATGCCGCCGGTGACCTGGTTAGTTTATCAAAGCAGAAAGACGGGGAACAATTTAATGGAGCGGTGGTGGCGTTGGGCGCATTGGGTGTAGTAACAAAACTAACCCTCGATCTTCAACCTGCATTTAATATGAAACAGGTGGTGTATCGCAACTTGCCGATGATGGAATTGGAAAATAATTTCAACGCTATCATGTCAAGTGGCTATAGTGTTAGCCTTTTTACTGATTGGGAAAATAAAAATGTGAGCGAAGTGTGGGTCAAGAGCCGTATCAGTGATAATAGTTGGGAAGCCGCGCCGGAATTATTTGGTGCAAGGCTTGCTACGCAAAACCTTCACCCGATCGAAACGGAGTCAGCGGAAAATTGCACCGAGCAGATGGGGGTAGCAGGGCCCTGGTATGAGCGAATGCCGCATTTTAAGATGGGCTTCAAACCAAGCGCCGGCAAAGAATTGCAAAGCGAATACTTTGTACCGATCGAACATGCTTATAATGCGATGATGGCCATGGAAAAATTACAGGAAAAGATTACACCGCACCTGTTCATTTCAGAGATACGTAGTATAGCTGCTGATGATTTTTGGATGAGCCCTTGTTATAAAAAAACCTGCGTCGCACTACATACTACCTGGAAACAGGAAACAGAAGCCGTCATGAGTTTACTCCCGCTTATCGAAGAGCAACTGGCACCTTTTAATGCAAAACCCCATTGGGCAAAGCTATTTACCCTGGCACCGGCTGTTTTACAAAGTCGTTACGAAAAATTAAATGACTTTAAAGATCTGGTTAATCAATACGATCCAAATGGAAAATTCAGAAATGAGTTTTTAAGTAATAATCTTTATAGCAGCTAATACAGGAGGCTGTATATTTTAATACGATGCTATGACCATTACGTCAGAGAACAATGCTGATTATCTTTTGATAAGATCAGTTGCCAGTTTAAAAGATGAGAATGACTTGATCCAACATGCCACGCTGGTTTTCGATGAATACAAAAAACATGATAACAAGAAAGTGGTATTGGACGGATTGGCTACCGAATTCCCTTCGGATCTGTTTCCTTACTACGACCTGGTGCAGTTTTATATGGAAAAATTACCGCCGGAGGTCAGGGAAATAAAACTGGCTTGTATCATTTCTCCTGAATATACCAGAATAGGAAAGTTTTGGGAAACGGTTTCCAACAACAGGGGCTTTAAATACCGCGCCTTTACATCTCTTCGTGAAGCTGAAGAATGGTTGATGCGAGAATAGTGTATCGTACAGAGTAGCGTTGCCTCGTTTAGTAATAACAGCTCCGTAACTCCCTAAACAATTGCTTCCTCAACAGGAAGATTAACTGCACTGATAGAATGTACAACTCCATTGGAGCCCTGCTTGTCGCGTGATAATATCTTGGCTCCGTTAATATGAACTTCATCGTCTTTGATGGTAATGTTTAAGTCTTTACCATTTATCGTTCTTAGTTTCTGACCGTTGCGAAAATCTTTCAATAATTTTTTTCCCGCAATAATATGGTACCCCAGTATATCGGAAAGCTTAGAGTTTTTGTTTGCCTGTTTCATGAGTTCGTCAAACGTATCGGGAGCTATAAGGTTTCCAAACGCCATGTTAACAGGAGCCAGGATAGTAAAAGGACCAAAACCATTTAACGTTTCTTCCAGGTTCGCGGCGTGTAGCCCTTTTGAAAGAGAGGTAAGGTTTTTATCAGCGTTCGTGATTTGTAAAATAGTTGACATGTATAGAGGAATTTATAGGTAGAAAAAATGCTCTGCAAAAGATGCAATAATGATGAAATGTAAAATTTAAAAGAGCCGGCTATAGTGCTCTTTTAAATTTTAAGTTATTTTATTACCACCTTTTGTTATCTGCACGTGGATTCTTTTCCCTGGCTACTGAAACTGACATGGCTCTTCCTTCCAGTTCTTTACCATTAAGACCTTTAATGGCTTTATTGCCTTCATCTTCTGATCCCATTTCTACAAAACCAAAGCCACGGCTCTGACCAGTTTCCCTGTCGGTGATCACTTTGGCGGAGGAAACAATTCCAAACTGTTCAAATAAGGTTTGAAGATCCGCATCGGCGGTGTGAAAGCTAAGGTTTGAAGCGAAAATTTTCATAAAAACATAATTTTAGATAAATAATAATAATACCTGTGATAAAGAATCGCAGCAAAGAGTAAAGAGGAGATTAACTATTACTAAAAGGAAGAGTAAGAATTGATACTGATCAGGACTGAATGTTGGAAGTAATTTAGATCACACCGTAAAAGTACACTATTAAATCAGCAAACCTGTAATTAATCTTGAAGTTGATAACATCATTCAGGGCATTGCACATCTGTTTGAAACGTTAATTTACAATGACAATTGAAAATTAAAAGAGCCGATGATGGATAATAAGCCTATCTTGCCTTGGTCAGTATTCAGCAATAGTGATCTTTAGTAATGTTAATTATCCTGCTCTTTTTAGTGATCCACTGGTATCTATCGCTCTTCATGCAAACTTTTCTTCAGCACCGCTACGCGGCGCACGGAGCTTTTAGCATGAGTAAATTCTGGGAGCGTTTCTTTTATCTCTTAGCGTATATAACACAAGGTTCATCCTATGTGAGCCCGAGAGCGTATGCCATTATGCACCGTATGCACCATGCCTATACCGATACGGATAAGGATCCGCACTCACCTAAATATGATAGCAATATTTTTAAGATGATGTGGCATGCAAGACAGGTAAGTAATAATATTTATAAAAAAAGAACGGAAATAGAACCGAGATTTTTAAAAAACCTGCCGGACTGGCCATTGATGGATAAGATAGCGCATTCTACCTTTTCACGATTGGCATGGATCGCCTTGTATGTTATGGTGTATGTATTGTTTGCACCTTCCGCCTGGTGGTTTTTATTACTTCCTATCCATATTTTAATGATACCTGTCCAGGGTGTTATCATTAACTGGTTTGCTCATAAGTACGGTACCGTCACTTTCAAAATGAAAAATACATCTACCAATCTTTTCAAAGTGGATATGCTGATGATGGGTGAGGCTTATCATAATAATCACCATAAGAATCCTTCCTCCACTAACTTTGGTTTTCGGTGGTACGAATTGGATCCCACTTATGCCATGATCCGCTTTTTTAGCTGGTTGAAGATCATCCGCATTCATAAATTATCTCCACGACCTGTGCAGGCACTAGCCGAATAGAACCTGCAAGGCGTTTGCCTTTTTTGATTTCAGGTTTAATTGCCGCCCATTAATATTGAAACAGATCAAATTAGATCTCCGGCCAAAAAATGGAGGAGTTTGTGGATAGTTCTTTAAGGATGTAGTCCTGACCTAACCAGCCTGCTTACATAATCCTCTCTCTTCCTTACCTTTGCACACTATGTCAGAAGAAATTAAGAAAGAAGAACGTTCCCTCAACTTCCTGGAAGAGATCATCGAAGAGGATCTGAAAAACGGTAAGTACAAAAGTATCGTTACCCGTTTTCCGCCGGAGCCGAATGGCTACCTGCACATGGGTCATGCGACAAGCATTTGCCTCAATTTCGGGCTTACTAAAAAATATGGCGGCTATACCAATCTCAGGTTTGATGATACCAATCCCGTCACCGAAGAGACTGAATATGTGGACAGCATCAAAGATGATGTCCGCTGGCTGGGCTTTGAATGGAAGAATGAACACTATGCGTCTGACTATTTTGATACATTGTACAACTATGCTATCAAACTGATCAATAAAGGTCGTGCCTATGTAGATGACAGTACATCGGAAGAAATAGCGGCTATGAAAGGCACACCTACGGAGCCCGGCAGGAATAGCCCTTACCGTGATCGGGGAATAGAAGAAAACCTTGACTTATTTGCCCGGATGAAAAAAGGTGAATTTTTAGATGGCACCCGCACCCTGCGGGCAAAAATCGATATGGCCCATACCAATATGCTGATGCGTGATCCTGTGCTTTATCGTATCAAGCATGCGCATCATCACCGAACCGGTGATGACTGGTGCATTTACCCGATGTATGATTTTGCACACGGTCAAAGCGACAGTATAGAAGAAGTGACGCATTCTATTTGTACGCTGGAATTCGTTCCGCATCGCGAGTTGTATGACTGGCTGATAGAGAAACTTGAAATATTCCCTTCTAAACAGTATGAATTCGCCAGGCGCAATCTTACCTATACGGTAATGAGTAAACGGAAGCTATTACAACTGGTTACTGAAAAGCATGTGGATGGGTGGGATGATCCGCGAATGCCAACCGTCAGCGGTATGCGCCGGAGAGGTTATACGCCGGAATCAATACGTGAATTTTGTGATCGCATCGGGATAGCCAAAAGAGACAATATTGTAGACGTAGGATTGCTGGAATTTTTTGTAAGAGAGGATCTGAATAAAAAAGCATTGAGAAGAATGGTGGTGTTTGACCCGGTAAAAGTTACTATTACCAATTACACCAACCAGGAAGAATTATTAAAAAGCGAAAATAATCCTGAAGACCCAAATGGGGGCGAAAGGGATATTCCGTTTTCCAGTGAGTTGTATATAGAGCGGGAGGATTTTATGGAAAACCCGCCAAAAAAATATTTCCGGCTGGCTCCGGGCCAAATGGTCAGACTGAAAAGCGCCTATATCATCAAATGTGAGGAAGTGATAAAAGATGACGAAGGGAACGTAACAGAATTGCGTTGCACCTACGTCCCGGAAAGCAGGAGCGGCACCGATACTTCTGGTATCAATGTAAAAGGTACGCTGCATTGGGTAAGTGTAAAACATGCCATCACGGTTGAGATAAGAGAGTATGATCGCCTGTTCAAAGTGGAAGACCCTTCAAGCGAGGAAGGAGATTTTAAAGAATATATCAATTCCGGTTCTTTAAATATAATTAAAGGAGCATTTGCCGAGCCTGATCTGAAGAATGCGAAGTTTGAAGATCGATACCAATTTATCCGTAAAGGCTATTTTACGTTGGATAAAGATAGCAGTACCAGTGGAATGGTCTTCAACAGGACGGTGGGACTAAAAGATAGCTGGAAAGCAGCCAATCCTAAAACTACTCAGCAAAAACAAAAATAGGCGGGCGAAACTTTAACAGAACAGCCGCTACACAACTATTGGAGTTCGCCTTTTTTATATATTTTTGGGGATATTCTAAAATCTAAAATACCTATACTTATGAAAATTACAGTCCTTCTGTCCTCGGCTCTATTATCGTTATTTTTACTACAATCCTGCTCAAAAGATAGTGATGATGTTGGAAAAAGTAAAGAAGCCTTACTAACTCAGCATACCTGGAAAATGGAAGAAATCACCCAGGTAGAAAATAACACACAAATTTATTACAAGCGGGGGGGCTCTACTAACACGAATAGTTTTGACAACGACAAAATTACTTTCTTAGCTGCCGGAACCGGAACTTATTCTCCCACTCCCGGAGAAACTTTTAATATAACCTGGCAATTCACCAACATGGAGAAAACCGCCATGAATATTGTCATCACTTTTAGCCCAACTGTAATAACGACGTTAAAATGTTCTGAACTGGATTTAACTGGCAATCGATTCTTTTGTGTGACCAGTTTTACAAATGCTTCATCGCAACCTGTTTTGAGTAGCGTATACAGAAGTCCGTTATAAAGACCGAAAAAATGTTAAGCAGAGAAGAGGCTGTCTCATAAGTTGAGACGGCCTTTTTTATAGATTTCAGTTTTGGGGGTGGATTTATTCACAAATTGGCTGTATAAGTGAGATGTGTTTAAGAGTTATTTAGTATCTTTTTTGCTGTAAATCAGTATGGCAAAAGGACCCGTATTAAAAGTTGTCTTCAAGACATACAATCAGCATCAGCCGATGTTGCTGCCGCCGAGCCTAGATGAGTTGATCGCGGCGAACCACCCTGTTAGAATAGTAAGTGATGTGCTGGATAAGATCGATATTCAGCCACTACTGCGTACCTATAAAACAGGCGGAGCCAGCAACTATCATCCGTTGATGCTTTTAAAGGTGATAGTGTATGGTTATATCAATAATATTTACAGCAGCCGTAAGATAGAAGAGGCTTTACAACAGAACATCCACTTCATGTGGCTCAGCGGTATGAGCCAGCCAGATCATAATACTATCAATCGGTTTAGAAGTGATCGTTTAAAAGAACCACTGCGCAGGATATTTGTACAGGTAGTGGAGTTATTGGCAACAGAAGGATTATTGAGTTTAAAGGAGCTTTATACCGATGGAACCAAAATAGAAGCCAATGCGAACCGGTATACGTTTGTGTGGGGTAAAGCCATCAAAACGAATAAAGCTAAAATGAAGCAACAACTCGATGATCTGTGGAAGTATGCACAGTCGGTTGCCGCTTCGGAACTCGACGATACGGACCCATCGGGGTTCGATAAGATCAGTCCCGATAGCGTTAGGGCGACCATTGAAAAGATCGATGCTTCGTTAAAGGATAAACCGGTTGATTCTAAAGTACAACAAAAGCTCAACTATGCCCGGAAGAACTGGCCAAAGAACCTGGAGCGTTATGAACAACAGGAAAAAGTAATAGGTGATCAGCGAAACAGTTATTCGAAAACTGATCAGGATGCTACCTTCATGCGGATGAAGGAAGATCATATGCGCAATGGGCAGTTAAAGCCCGCTTATAATCTGCAGATCAGTACTAATAACCAGTTCATCACCAACTACAGCATCCATCAAAATACCACCGATACTAACACGCTCAAAGATCACCTGAAGCAATATAGGGAGCAATACAACTCACTGCCAGAAGTGCTTACCGCCGATGCAGGTTATGGCTCCGAGGAAAATTACAGCTACCTGGAAAGAAATAAGATCAAAGCGTACGTAAAATATAATCAGTTCGACAGGGAGCAGAATAGTAATATCCAAAGTAAGCGGGCATATGCTGCTGACAAACTTGAATACAATAAAAAAGAGGATCACTATATCTGCCCTGCGGGTAAGCCCATGAAAAATGCAGGCACTACTATAAAAACAACCACGACTGGTTTTAAACAGACGATCACAAAATACAAAGCAAAGGGTTGTTCACGATGCCCCTTGAAAGATCAGTGCTATCAGGGTGAAAAAGACCGGGTAATCGACATCAATCATAAACTGAACAGGCTTAAAAATAAAAGCAGGAAGAAGTTATTATCCGCAAAAGGGGTCTATCATCGTAAAAAGAGATGTGCTGACGTGGAGCCCGTGTTCGCTAATATCAAAAACAACCACCAGTTCCGCCGGTTTATGCTCCGGGGAAAAGAAAAAGTATCTGTTGAAGCAGGGTTATTAGCAATAGCGCATAATTTAAGAAAGAAAGCAGCCTAAGCATAATAAAGAGCGGCTGCCCGCTAAAAAATCAACATACCGCATCCAAAAATGTGACGCATGTGAACAAAATAAAAAAACCGTCCCATTTATTAATGAGACGGCTTCTTCTTTTTTTATATATCAGCGTAACGAAAGTATTTTCGACTCCGGGCAAAAGAAGAGGCGCCAATCTATTAGCGCCTCTATCGTTTCTGAAAAACCAAAATGTACCGTCCTTTATATAATCTCTTTATTTTTTACGATCTGTTACTACAAGGATAATTCCGGCTACAATAGCAATTCCACCTGCATATACCGGCCAGCCTATCCATTTATTTTCTTTCTTATTTACTTCGAGCGGACCAAGGTCAACTACTTTCTTTTCCGTTTGTACGCTGAAGCCTCTAAAGATCAGCATCCCTAGTCCCAAAACGATCAATACAATTCCTATTGTTTTCATTGTTGATAAAATAGTTACAAGAAACAGGCCATCCGTAAATCACCTTAAAAAGTAAAGAAAGTAATAACGTCCTGTGTATTTTTTTCTACACATTGGAGGTGAAATTCTACAAATGAACCGGCTTTGTATAAAAAAATAACCCCTCCTGCAAGCAGAAGGGGTTATACCGGACCTGATGATGACTCATCAAGATTCTTCTGTGAATTTTTTTCGTTTATTGTCTAAAAAGCGGTCTAATAAAAATAGCCCCAGTATTACATTGATCATCATGAATGCGTTCACCCAGTCATTGTTGAACATCTTACTTAAATCTACTTTAGTAAGATCCACCGGTAACTTTGAATCACCTTGTACGGTCCAGTCTACCTGCGCAAAGCCATAGACCAGGAATCCAACGATCAGCGTGATAAAGAAGGCCCCAATTCCCCAAATGATCCTTTTGTTGATATAATTTTTGGTTGCGGGAGCAATGTGAAGTTTCGCAATTTCCTCCATCACGTTTTTAGTAAACCTCATGGAAGGAACTTCAAGTTCTGAAGATTGCAGTAATTGCTGAACTTCCAGCAGCTCATGGTATTTAGTTTTCCACTCCGCATCGGTTTCCAGCAATTGCTCTATAACCGTTTTTTCCTGCGGTGAAGAATGCCCGTCAATATAATCCCACAAGCGTTCTTCGGGGTTTTGTTTCATGTTCATATCACTTCAATTTAAGGGTCAATTCAGATCTTTTACTTCTTGTGCGAAATGGGTTTCCATTTTGTCTTTCAACCTGGTCCTGGCCCGGTGCAACCTCACTTTTACCGTATTAGCCTCTATCCCTAATATCTGCGCAATTTCTTCCAGGGTTTGTTCGCCTTTATAAAACAAAGTTATCACCTCCGCATCATCAGTACTAAGCATTTTAATAGCATGGTTCACCATCGCCAGTCTCGACTTTTGTTCCACCAGGTTGGCCCGCATACCCGAGTCCTGATTATCGGCCAACTCAAACACTTTCTCATTATCCAGCGAATGCACCTCCAGTCTCTTTTTTCTCAGGAAAGTGATGCAGGTGGTATTGACGATAGTGTACAACCAGGTGCTGAATTTGGAAGCCCCGCGAAAATCAGCCAATGCCCGGTATGCTTTAATAAATATATCCTGCGACACTTCCTCCGCATCCTCCCTATTCTTGGTAAAGCGTAAGGCCAGCGTAAAAACATAGTTCTGGTAGCGGTTCACCAACGCCGCATAGGCTTGTTGATCGCCACTTAGCACTTTGCTAATGAGCTCATTATCATTCAGTCCGGTTGACATGCACTTACTAAGACTACAAATGAACGGTTCAGGTTACATACAATTTAAGAAAAACGGAACTCTATTCGGTTCATTAGTTGCGAAATGATGGCTATATATGAATTATTATTTGACTTAGGCCGGCTTGATTCCATCGAGATTCTGTTTTAAAAAGAATGGGTCGGTCGCTCCATATAACTCCTTTGGAGGAAGATGGTAAGGCGGTAAGAAATCAGGATTTGAGATCAAAAGTTTCCGTCTTCCCAACTTACCGCGTAATACACAAATGTGTCTTTTGCTACAGCCTGATCGCCGGAGCCCCCCTGTAACCTGATGTCAAAACCCGTAGTCTTAGTAATTGTACAACGATTTTCGAAAAAAGTTCCAAATGACTGTAACCTGGGTTTAAAAGCTGTAGTCATAGAAGAACAAAACCAAACAAAAACATTTAAACCATAAAAATTAAAGTTATGCACGGCGGAGAAGTTTTAATACCAATAGTAATGTTTGCAGGCGCATTTGCCATGATATTCGGGATAGTATACCTGAGAACAAGGCAAAACCTGGCCATGATCGAAAAAGGGATGAATCCAAAAGAATTTGCCGATCGCCCGGCCCCTTATAAAAACCTGAAATGGGCCTTATTGCTGATCGGAGCTGGTGTAGGATTATTCCTTGCTTATTTGCTGGACAACTATGTCCTCATCAACAGTGCCATCAATAATCATCGCTATGACGATGACAGGAATGTACCGATCTATTTTGCACTGATAGCCATTGGCGGAGGCTTGGGTCTGTTCGGTTCTTATAAGATCGAAAAGAAATGGTACGACGATAATAAGAAATAAGTAATTGACCAACCACTTTATCCCAAAACGAATCCTGCAACTGCGGGATTCTTTTATTTTTTCAATTCGTCTAAAGCTTTCTTTACTACCGCGTCTTCGTTATTTAACACCTGGAAATAGCCATCGTTTCTCCACCTGAATCTTGCAAGGTAAGCCTCGAGCCTTTTTTGCAATGCTTCTTTTTGTTTAAATGTGGCAGTATCCAGCTTTACCGAATCTTTTTTGGCATAGTTGACAAACTGATCCCACATTTCATTTATTTGGCTGAAACGCTGAACATAGTCGTTCGCCGAAGTATATTGATCAACCTGTGTTTTGTTTTTTAAATAATAAGTATACACGAAGCTATTGACACTGCCATTGGCAAATAATCGGCTAATGCCGGCGGGATAGGTGGCTGTATCTATTGGCACGAAACGATTTGGCATGATACCTCCGCCACCATAAACCGTATCTCCGGCAGGAGTGATATAGATTTTACCATTATTAACCTTGTTGGAATCTGCATACAGGGCTTCGCCGTTGGACAAACGTTCCCATATCTGATCCATATATACTTTCTTCCCCTTATCGTAGGGTCGCTGAATGCTCCGGCCTAATGGTGTATAATAACGGGCTACTGTGAGGCGTATTGCAGAACCGTCACTTAAGTCATACTGTTCCTGTACCAATCCTTTACCAAAAGTTCGCCGGCCAATGATCATAGCCCTGCCCCAATCCTGCAGGGCGCCGGCCAATACTTCGCTGGCACTGGCAGATAGTTC